>NZ_JAUBOJ010000379.1:0-3552 GCF_036700185.1 Microcoleus sp. BM001215392
GCTAGCAGCGGTGAAGTTTTAGCTGCTTTGACTGGCGTTGCTCCGAACCTCCTCGCCCCTGGAGATTTCTTTTCTGTTTAGGATAGGGTGCATCTGGTTTGTGAAGCCTGAAGAAGCATGACCTTATATAAGTTATTAGTTATAATCCCATATTCACTGCGGTCATGCTTCGCGCCTACAAACATATTTGCCTTGCACTCATCCGCTGCACCCTTAGGATATCGGTCGATCGATCTGCGATCGCCCATCAATCGCAAACTGGGTCGTCACTACGAAGAGTCTTGTCGATCGGCTTTTAGTCGATCGGGAGTAAACTATTACTGCCAACTTTTATGTCTAAATTGATCTGGTTTATATGTTTTTGGAATTCATCTTGTTAGCTATTAGCAATATAAATATTATTTATTTTATTCATTGATTTTATTAATGTCACTGGATACTTGACACTAATAATTTAATTCGTTAGATTTATTTCAGAGGATCTTTAGTTATCAAATCACACAAATTATTCGCAATAATTTTGGGCAATTGCGTCAGACATGAGAATTTTAGCGAATATTTGAATCAGCCATTTCACACATTATACAACTGCTTGAGTTTTGCAAGTAGGTGACTTTTTTTGCATATTCGATCGAGTTTTTATCTCAAATTTAGGTGCATCTAGATGGGACAGATAATTATTAATGAATTCCGGCGGGCTACGGGAGACTTTACAGGTAACGAGTATGTAGAGTTACTGCTGACAGAAGATTTAACAGCTACCCAGCTTGAGAGCTATTTTGTTGGCGACTCAACTGCCCCAACGACAGTTAAATACTCGGCTTACCAATTTACTAATATGGCAAGTATTGCTCCTGTGTTTAAAGCAGGTACAATAATTGCGATCGGTGGTGCGCCCGCCATCCAAGAGATTGCCTACAACCCCGCACCGTCGGGAACAAATAACGATTGGAATATTCGATTAAGTCCCGGCGGTGAATTTTTGATAAAGCTGCTCCCAGTCGGAAATTTTGATGGGGATTTCGCAGCTTCCGATGTTGTTTATATTGATAATGGTAGCACTACAAGTACCGATACAGTAGATGCGATCGCCTGGAGGACAGCGGGAACCCATGGAGCCTTTGGGAATGCAGCCGCAGTACAAATTCCCGCACCGGGAAACGGGCGTAATGTCGAGTTTTCCAGTGCTCTTGGCGGCGTTAACAGAACCGCTAATTATGCTGTCAACAGTCTCGGTTCAGTGGGTTTAGCCAACGGCGGAATTAACACTATTTATATTGACAGTCTTCGCAACCCGCAAGTCAATAGCGCTCCGACTTTGGCAAATTCTGATTTTAATACACTTCCCCCGATTAATGAAGACACAGCCAACGCAACTAACACAGGTTTTAGTATTTTTGCGATCGCCAGCGAGTTAGGCGGTGATGCTAATGGCGATGCTTTGGGTGTTGCAGTCACCGCCGCAGACAATACTAACGGCAACTGGCAATTTTCAACTAATGGCAATACTTGGACAAATTTCGGCACAGTGTCGGAAAGTTCAGCAACTGTGCTCGGCCCGACTCGTCTTTATAATGGGTTGCTGGGTAACACTCCCAGTTCTCAAAATTGGCTGTCTTTGAGCAACTTAAATCCTGCCACCCCAAGCGTTACTGCTGCCGAAATATTTAGCGGTAATGGAGCTAATTTAAACAGCACTGCTACCAATAGCATCTATGCTGGCTATACCAAGAATCCTTCAAATACATCTTTTCCTGCACTCGATCGCAATTCTGGATTTAGCTTGTCTTTCAATCTGCAAATTATCTCGGAATCCCGCACAAATCCAAATCGGGCTGGTTTTAGCATTGTTGCGGTTACGAGCGATCGCAAAGCAATTGAAATCGGTTTTCAGCAGCTATCTGCAACGGGCGGCAATATATTTGCTCAAGGCGACGGCATTACTGCGAATCCGGGCGGACAAACGAACGGCTTATTGGTGGCTGCCGAAAATGCTTCTTACAACACAAATCTTGCTACTACATACACTCTGAGAGTTCGAGGTGACAATTACTTTCTCTCAGACGGTAACGAAATCGTTCTCACAGGCCCGCTGCGAGATTATTCTGCATTTAGCGGTGCGATCGATCCTTATGAAACTGCTAGTTTTCTGTTTTTAGGTGACAATACAAATTCAGCGCAAGCTAACATTAATTTGACGGAAGTTTCTCTGCAAACCCCTGCACAAGTCCGATTTGTACCCAACCAAAACTATTACAGCATTCCCGTCCGCGAGCCAACAATTACTTTTCGGGGGTGGGATGGAAGTAATGGAGCGGGTAACGGTACTGCGGGCGTTAATGCTGCGGTTACTGGGGGAACAACGGCATTTAGCACTAATAGTTTGACATATGCGATCGCAGTTAATCCCGTCAACGATGCACCTTCGTTTGTGCAAGGGGGCGATCGCACGAGAAGCAGCAACTCTGGGGCGCAAACTATCCCCGAATGGGCGACGGCAATTTCTCCGGGCCCAGCCAACGAATCGGGACAAACGCTGGCATTTCAAGTAGTCGGGAATGACAATGCTGGTTTGTTTAGCGTACCACCTGCGATCGCAGGGGTGGGTACATTAAGCTTTACACCAGTGCCGGGGGCGATCGGCAGTGCTAATATCACTCTAAACCTGAGAGATAATGGCGGTACAGATAACGGCGGTATCGATACTTCCGCCAACCAAACTTTTACTATAAACCTCACAAATCCAGGCACATTTAACTTCAGCAATGCCAGCTACAGCGTCAATGAAAACGGTAGGTTTGCGACAATTACGGTTGCTCGCACCGCTAATAATGTGGCTGCTGCTGTCAGTTACAGCACAACTAACGGCACTGCTAATGCTGGTAGCGACTACAACCAAACATTTGCTACTTTAAATTTTGGAACCGGGGAAACAATTCAAATTTTCACGATTCCAGTTGTTGACGATTCGGTAATTGAAGGTACTGAAACTGTTGATTTAGTTCTGAATAATCCCACTAATGGATCGGATTTAGGAGCGATTTCTCGTGCCGTTTTGAATGTGATCGATACAACTCAGACGCCGATTCCGACGCCAATTCCAATTCCGACACCAATTCCAACTCCGACGCCTGCGGAAACTCCGACTCCGACTCCCACTCCAATTCCGACGCCAATTCCAACTCCGACGCCTGCGGAAACTCCGACTCCGACGCCAATTCCGACGCCAATTCCAACTCCGACGCCTGCGGAAACTCCGACGCCTGCGGAAACTCCAATTCCGACGCCAATTCCAACTCCGACGCCAATTCCAATTCCGACGCCTGCGGAAACTCCGACGCCAATTCCGACGCCAATTCCGACTCCTGCGGAAACTCCGACACCAATTCCGACTCCGACTCCGAAGCCTGCGGAAACTCCAATTCCAACTCCCACTCCGAAGCCTGCGGAAACTCCGACTCCTGCGGAAACTCCAATTCCGACGCCAATTCCGAAGCCTGGGGAAACTCCAATTCCGACGCCAACTCCGACGCCAATTCCAATTCCGACGCC
>NZ_JAUBOJ010000379.1:3652-7208 GCF_036700185.1 Microcoleus sp. BM001215392
ACTCCGAAGCCTGCGGAAACTCCGAAGCCTGCGGAAACTCCGAAGCCTGCGGAAACTCCGAAGCCTGCGGAAACTCCAATTCCAATTCCAACTCCGAAGCCTGCGGAAACTCCGACGCCAATTCCGACGCCAATTCCGACAATTCCGACAATTCGGACAATTGGGGAAACTCAAATTCCGACAATTCCGATAATTCCGACAATTGGGGAAACTACAATTCCGACAATTCCGACAATTGCGACAATTGCGGAAACTCCAATTTGGACAATTCCGACAATTGCGACGGCTAAACCTGCGGAAATATCGATCGCCAATCCCAACGATCCCATCGCCCCTACGGAAACCCCCAAACCTGCGGTAATTCCCGCTGCTTCTGAGGGCTGTACGTGCGATCGAATCAATTTACCCGAGATCGCTTCCATTCCCCAACCGAATATCCCTGTAAATACCCTCAACGCTACAGACAGCAGCGATACTCTCACCGGCGCCGATATTAATGACAGCATCAACGGTTTTAACGGTAACGACTTGCTAATGGGCTTATGCGGGAGCGACAATATTTACGGTGGTTTTCCCAGCCCGGTTGCTGTGGGTGCGGATGCTGACAGCGACACGATATTTGGTAACGAAGATAGCGACTACATCGTCGGGCACGCTGGGAATGATGTTATTTATGCGGGGAAAGATCGCGATTTGGCGATCGCAGGCAAAGATGATGACGTAGTTTGGGGCGACAAAGGCAATGATACCTTGCTTGGGGATGAAGGTGGCGATCGTTTATTTGGCGGCACTTCTGATTCATCTAACGGCGATTTTACGGGCAAAGATTTGCTGTTTGGGAATAATGGCAACGACCTTTTATACGGGCAAGAAAGCACAGATAGTCTGGCTGGTGGCGATGGCAATGACACCATTCACGGTGGCAAAGATAACGATCTAATTTGCGGCGAATCCGGCAACGATTTGCTGTTTGGAGAGTTGGGAATTGACACCATCTGCGGTGGCGACGGCGACGATACAATTTTCGGAGATATTGATAACATTGCGACTGATGGTAGCAGTCAAAAAGATTATTTGTGCGGCGGTAGCGGCAACGATATAATTTTTGGTGCTGAAGATGTCGATAAATTGTGCGGCGGCGATGGTAATGATACTGTGTACGGCGGCAAGGGTGAAGATATTTTGATTGGGGGAAGCGGGCGCGATTACTTTTGCTTGGCTGCGGGGGATGGTGGCGATGTCGTTGCTGATTTTACGCCCGGTGAGGATGTATTTATGTTGATGGGAGGGTTAAAGGGCGATCGACTTAGCATAGTTCAAGACGGCGGTGCAACCTTAATCAAAATTGCCAACACAAATCAAATCTTAGCGACTCTCAACGGCGTGCAAGCTAACCTCATCACCCAACAGGATTTTAGAGTCATTGAGTTTGGTTTGTAGATTGGACATAGCCGTTGAAACTGCTTGGAGGCTGCAAAATCGAATTTGGTAACGCTGGGGTGCGATCGGCATTCTGACAACCGCAAGGTAAACTGAAAGCATCCCTTCCTTACACCCCAATTTAACTATGCCTCGCTGGTTCAATACCGCTGGCCCTTGCCGCGCTGACATCCACTATATGCTGCCTGCAACCAGTCGCGTCCCCAACCTAGAACGACTGATTGCCCAGGAAAACTATTTCGTCATCCACGCACCCCGACAAATCGGCAAAACCACTGCCATGTTGTCTTTAGCCAAACAACTCACCGACAGCGGACAATATACCGCTGTCATGCTATCTGTTGAAGTGGGCGCACCTTTCAGTCAAGACATTGCTGGTGCTGAAGATGCTATTCTCGGTGCTTGGCGGCGAGCAATTTCTATCAGATTGCCCCAAGAGTTACAACCTCTAGCTTGGTCTTCATTAGAAGCCGGACACCGCATCGGCGATGCACTCAGTCTTTGGGCTGAATCTTCCCCTCGTCCTTTAGTTATTTTGATTGACGAAATTGATGCCTTACAAGACCTGGCTTTAATTTCAATTCTACGTCAATTACGCGATGGTTATCCCAATCGTCCAAAGGCTTTTCCTCAATCAGTCGGTTTAATTGGTTTGCGAGATGTGAGAGATTATAAAGTGGCCGCAGGTGGCAGTGACAGGCTCAATACTTCTAGTCCGTTTAATATTAAAGTTCGTTCCCTGACTATGCGGAATTTCAATGCTGCTGAAGTCGTCGAACTCTACAACCAACATACTGAAGATACCGGACAAATTTTTACAACCGAAGCCTCAGCTTTAGCTTTTGAATTGACTCAGGGACAACCTTGGCTAGTGAATGCGTTAGCTAAAGAAATCGTAGAAGAATTAGTCACTGATGAATCAATAGAAATTACAGCCGAGCATATTTTAACTGCTAAAGAGATTCTGATTAAACGACAAGATACCCATTTAGATAGTCTAGCAGAAAAACTCCGAGAAAACCGAGTCAAAGCCATTATCGAGCCGATTTTAGCCGGACGAGAATTGCCAGAGTCTTCCAATGACGATCGCCAATATTTGGTAGACTTGGGTTTACTCAGACGCGATCCGGCTGGGGGGCTAGTCATCGCCAATCCGATTTATCGAGAAGTTTTACCGCGAGTTTTAGCCCAAGGCCCCCAAGATAGTTTACCGATTATCAGTCCCAGTTGGTTGGGCGCCAACGGAGAATTAAACACAGATGCCCTTCTCGATGCCTTTCTCGCCTTTTGGCTGCAACATGGCGAACCGTTGCTCAAAAGTGCATCCTATCCCGAAATTGCGCCGCATCTAGTGTTGATGGCGTTTCTCCATCGAGTGATTAACGGCGGGGGAACGTTGGAGAGAGAATATGCCATTGGGCGCGATCGCATGGATCTGTGTTTGCGCTATGGTGAGGTGACACTGGGAATTGAACTGAAGGTGTGGCGGAATAGGAAAGCTGACCCTTTGAGTAAAGGATTGGAACAGTTGGATGGATATTTAGCGAGATTGGGACAAGATGAGGGTTGGTTGGTAATTTTTGATAAAAGAGATAATGCACTAGAATTGGAAGAACGGCTGAAAACTGAAATTCAGCTTAGTCCATTAGGGCGAGAGATTACAGTCATTCGTGCGTGAGGATTTTGTATGCAAGGCGCATATCTCGACAGAATTATTGCAGCAACTCGCGCTAGCAATAGGTAAGAAAAGAGTCTTCGCGTAAAGGGTTATCCGGTACTTAGGGCGGCAAAGCTAATACATTCGCGGAATCGCAAATAAAACCTGCCCCCTCAAACCCGAGTCTATCTGTCGGTTTTAGTGAGGTACGTTGTTGGGATGCGAGCCCTCTTAGAGTAGTGATTATATAGCAATACAGTTGACTCAAGAAAAATCTGACTTGCCAAAAATGCAGTATTGCCAGAAAATCGTCATATAAATTCCTCAAAAAACGTTAAGTAAACCGTATTGGATTATATAGTAAGTGAGGTCGCATCAAAAACTTTAGGGAGCATCTCAGTTTTGCATTTATAGTGCGAGCGTCCCCGCTCGCGATTTGTAGAAAAAACCAGCGGGGAC
>NZ_JAUBOJ010000380.1:0-7206 GCF_036700185.1 Microcoleus sp. BM001215392
GAGCGTCTCGCTCGCGATATCTGTCGCGAGGGAGACGCTCGCACTATATATATAATAATTCCGATGCTACGGGATTTGATATGAGGGGGGCGGGTTGAGGAGATTTTTGATTGGAGGCTATTGTTGTTGGTGAATCCGCCCCTACAGGTTGTGATAAATTGGACTTACAAACTGTCAGTAACGCTGGTGAAATTAAAGGCTTTGACTCGCACTCCGGGCACGACATTACCGCCGTAACGTTTCGCCTCGGTAACTGCATCGACATCGCGCAACATATCAGGTAAAACTTGATTGAAACGCATATTTTTAATCGGGTAAACAATCTTACCATTTTCAATCCAGAAAGTACCGTCGCGAGTCATGCCGGTTACTTCCGATGTTTTGGGATTCACATAGCGAACATACCAAGCTCGACTGATGAAAATTCCGATCTCGGTTTCAGCGATTAAATCTGCTAAACTTTGGTCGGAACCTGTCATCACGATCGGGTAATAAGCACCTTTCGCTTCTTTGCCTTTTTGGGCGGCCCAGTAGCGGGAATAAGATAAACTTTCAGGAATACCATTTTTGATGATTTCCAAATAGCTATTGCTCAATCCGTCACCGAAAAAATTATTCGATCGCAATAAAGGATGACTCGGATCGCGCTGTACCTGCACTAACGGGCTGAAAAGTTGTTCGCCAGCGCGGTTTCCCGCCGGTTTTCCGGTTTCATCTGCGATCGACATAAACGATCGCCCTTCATCCGCCGCCCGCGCATCCATCCCCCAAACAATCCACGGTAGCAAATCCGCAAACGCAGCGCCATCAAGGATTACAGGATACACGCCCGGAGTGATCGGGCGGGGGTTGCGGGAGGCCTTGGCGCGATCGACAACTTGTGCTGCTAATGCCGATACTTGTAGTTCATTGATACCCCAAGCCGTGCTTTCCGTCCAGCTAGAACCGTCTCCGATGCGGGCTGTAAAGCCGAAATTCGCCTCTGTAGAAGAGTTGCAGGCGCGGAGTCCGGTTGAGGAGGCGATCGCGTACAGCGAAGTTTCAGCGCTCAAAGTACCGGAAGCATCAGCGCCTTCTTGAGATGCGATCGCACAAGCTTGTCGCACCATTTCTGCCCGCGCTAGAGGCGATACAGCGGCCGTTGCTTCGTCAAAGGCCGCCGGGGGCAAATCGTAGGTTTGAGGGGGCAGCAAGGGCATCCATTCGGGGTCTGCGGGGGCGATTTTGGCTAGTTCTTGCGATCGTTTGATCGTTTGGGCGATCGCATCTTCATCAAATTCGGTAACAGATGCAGAAGCGCTTTTGTTACCGAAATAGCTAGTAATGTTGAGGCTAAATACAGTTTTGCTAATATTTTGGCTGATTTGATTTTCCGAAAATCTGGAAAGAGATTCTTCGCCCGTTGAAAGACTGACAAATACTTCCTCTGCTGCTGATTGTTTTACTACATTTTCTAGTAAAGATAAGGCTTGGTCTTCACTTAAAATTGCGGGCGATGTTGTTAAAATCATGATGGAATTGGGAATTGGGAATTGGGAATTGGGAATTGGGCATTGGGCAAACAGGGCATTGAGAATCGGGCATGAGGAATAGGGAATTGCTTACTATCTCTAACAACAACTAACAAATAACAAATAACAACAACTAACCAATGCCCTATGCCCCATTCCCCATGCCCAATTACCCAATTTGAATATCTCTGACTCGCACCGGTACGCAAGCGTGAGTCATTTGAGCAACCTGCACCGGCTCACCTTTGCCGCACATATTAGTACCGCATTGAACCCGTTCGGAAGCAGGCCCAATCGCATCTACTTGATTCCAGAAATCAGTGCTCATCGAATGATAAGTTACATCCTTCAACATACCGACAACTTTACCTTTTTCTACCTTCCAAAAAGCATCGCCGCCGAATTGGAAATTGCGCCGCTGTTGGTCAATCGAAAAACTACCAATACCGTCAATTAAAATCCCATCTTCCGTATCAGCAATCATCTGATCCAAAGTAGCAGTATGACTGCCGCCATCCGGGCCTGGTTCCAATCCCAAATTCGGAATTCTCACCATCGGTACGCTAGACCAACTATCAGCGCAGGCAGAACCGTTGCTGCTACCGCGTCCGAGGCGATAAGCTGTCTCTCTATCTGTCAGATAATCAACTAAAATTCCATCCTTGACAACGTACCAATCCTGCGATTTGACGCCCTCATCATCGTAACCCATTGTACCGCGGCCGCCCGGTTGAGTGCGATCGCACTTAAAGTTCACCCAAGGTGCGCCGTATTGCAGTTTATTTAACTTATCAGTAGTCGCAAAACTCGTGCCTGCGAAGTTAGATTCATAGCCGTAAACTCGGTCTAATTCCGTGGGATGTCCGACTGATTCATGGATTGTCAAAAATAAATTAGTCGGCTTGAGAATCAGGGATTTGCAAATCCCGGCTGGGGCTTTAGGGGCAGCGACTTTCTCAATTGCTTCAGCAGCAACTCTGTCTACTTGACTCAACAAATCAGTTGGGTTAATATGTTCGTAACCGAGATTTAATGGCGGGCGCTCATATTCGCGGCTTTGGGCGTCGCCGCCCGCAATTGCCGTGCATCTAAAACCAGGAAAACTGCGGTAAATTGTTTGTTCGATTAGCGAGCCTTCCGTGGAAGCGAAAACCTTGTCTTCGTGGTTGAATTGCAGAAAAGAAAAAGCTTTTTTGATACCTCGATCGCCGTGGGCTAACAGTTGTGTGTTAATATTTAGTAGGAGTTCGGCTTTGTCAGCGACTGGTACAGAAAACGGGTCAATGGCGATCGGAGTAATGTAAGTATCGACATATTTTTCGACGGGAACTAAGCGCACCGGTTCCTGTTGAGTCAAGCGGCTGCCTTTAGCGATTTCAACAGCCAAAGCGACGATTCTGGCAACCTCTGCGGGTGTTTTGCTGTGACTGGCGGCAAACCCCCAAGCCCCGTCTAGCAGGACTCGCACGCCAAAACCGGAACTTACATTATCGGAGATATTGCTTAAAGATCGATCGCGCGCATACAAACTTTGCCGTCGGTAAGTGCAAAAACGGACATCACCGTATTCGCATCCATATTTCTGAATTAACTCTACAGCCAAATTTGCCAACTCGTTAGCAGAAACTTTTGCGGTTAACAGTACCATAGTTATGAGTCATTCGTCGTTAGTTATCAATCATTATAGCGCTACTATCTAAGTATTTTCCTAACCAACACGGCGATACCCAGCATTAACAAGCCAAATACTAAGCCAAACAGCAGACTCCACAGAATTGTCGCAGCAAAGGGATGTAGCGGGAGAGAAAAATCCGGTTGCCAGCGAATCGGTGTATCCTTGATGAGAGGATAGGCGGCGGAGAAGATTTGGCCGCCACCGATCGCAGTTCCGACAAAAAAGATGATATTCTCAAGTTGGCGATCGCGCTTTTTCTCTGTTTCTGCGTTTTCCTTGTCAGTAGTAATTTGAGCTAGATCGCGGTCTTTCTGCTCTTGTTCCTTTTGCTGGTACAATTGTATTTGGTCGCGATCGCGCTGGTGTTCCCTTTCTGCTTGTTCCCGACTCAATTCAGCTTGTTCGATTTCTACCATGCCGCGAATTGTCGAGATTGTCTGCTGGAACAACTCTTGATTCGCTATCAGGTAGTTTAAGTATTTTTGAATTTGACTTTGATATTTGCGATCGCACAAAATCCGAAACTTCTGCAAAAACCGCAAATCATCGCCCGCGATCGACAATGGTTTAATGTTAACATAAGCTTCCGCGTAATTTTTCGCATTAATTTCAATAGTATTGCTAAATTCTCGCAGATGACGCAATTCTTTAGAATAATCGAATACTAGGAGGCGGATTTTTGCCAACAAACTCTTTAAATTCGCGAGTTTAATTTCTCGATTTGGTTCCGCTTCTATTTGAGTAAATTCGGGCAGGATCGTTTCTAACTTGCTGGCTATTTGCTGTCCGATGCCGTAGCTTTCCTTAGCTTTGTTGTAGGAAAACAAAATTTTACTGCGAGCGCAGAGCAAATTTGTAAAATAATAGTTAAAAGTTGATGTTGCTAAATCCAAAGTTTGGGGATTCTGTTTCAACCAAACTAAAATATGACAGTTTTTGGCAGGATTATCGTATTCAAAAATCGGACTTCCAAATAACTCGCCTGTGGCGGTAAGCTTTAATTCTGGTTGGATTCCTTCTCCTACAAAAGCCCGCACGCACTTGTCAGCGAGCGATCGATAATCATGGTACACTACAGGCTCTGCATACAGCAATAATGTTTGTCCCAGGGATGCTTGAATTCGATCGGGCAGCAGGCAACCTTGGGGATTTAATTGTTTTAAATCGTCTGCTTTAATCGGAGCATTTTGATAATATAAAGTCAAGTCTGCGGTGTAGGTATCCTGAATTCTGCGCGCCAGAATTGAGCCGTAGAGTTTGAGATTGTCTGGCTGAGTTAGCGGCTGAAATTTTAAGGTTTTGCCGTTGGGTTTGAGTAATTTTTGGTTGCTTAAACTGTCATTTTCGCCCGCTGGGCTATACAGTCCGTTTTCGTAGCAGATTAAGCAATCTCTGAGGGATTTTAGTTCGGGAAAGTTGAATCGATCGCCGACATTATCTGCTAAGTTGTTCCAGAGGAACTCGGCATTTTTTGCTGTTTGTTTGTAGCCTTCGCCGCCGTCATTTCGCAGGTGGAAAGCATACAGGGTGATGCTGGGATTTCTGATTTGCGGTGGTTCGGTCATAATCAAATCTTGGAGAATTTATTGATATTATATCCGGCTTGTTTCTCTCGTTGGGTGGCGAGAAACCGGGTTTCTTCGATAAATCACCGATTGAATACGAAAGATTAAGGAAGAAACCCGGTTTCTGAGATTTGTTGGGTGGCGAGAAACCCGGTTTCTTCTACAAATTTGGGTTGAGTACGAAAAATTTAGGAAGAAACCCGGTTTCTGAGATTAGCGCGATCGACCTTTTTGATAAAATTGGGGAAAAGGGCGATTCCCTACGGGATAGTTTCGCTTCACTAATTTCTGTCGTTTGTCCCGAAGTCCTAGGAGTGAATCAATTCCCCGTCTCATAGCAAAAGTCGGTTGAAAACCGACTGGGGAACTCTGGAAATGTTTGTTAAAAATTATGTTTTTCAGTCCTCTTTGAGAGGACTTTCGCTATGAGACGGGGGTTTGCAACCCCCGGCGGATCTGTGGGTAAGCGAGGGGATTTTGGGCGCGGGCGATGTGGTAAATTATCGCGGATGTGCGATCGCAATTCTCTCGTTTGGTGGCGAGAAACCGGGTTTCTATAAATCATGTCTGCTGAGTAAAAAACATATAAAAAGAAACCAGGCTTCTGAGATTAGCGCGCGATCGTATTTCTTTATTTATGTTGGATTATCGACAGATTCCATCGCTAAATTCTCCTCTGATTCAACCGACAGCGAAGATGGCGGCGACAGATTAAGTCGGATCGTATTCTCTAGCATCACTTCCATAAATTCGCTCACGATTTCATCCGGTGCATCGCCATCCGTGCCGCCCGGGCCGCCTTGCTCGATTTCGTTCTCTAAATTCTCTTCGATCGCCCTCCTAGTTTCGCACCAATCTTTGATTTTTTCTGCTATAATATTCACATTATCTGTCGGTTGCACGTCGAGCGCGGGCAAATCGTTAACAAATAGCTTTGGTTCCGATATTCGTAATAACTTAGTTAAACCAGCCACAATCTCTGTAGGTGTATAATTATCGGGTAGCGACATTTTTAGCCTCCTTAAATCTACTTGTTGAATTTCTAACGATAAACTTTCGGTTTCGCCAATTAGCGTAAATGCAGCCCAAGCGATCGGACTCGGAAACCGAGCTTTTGTAGTTAGCATAGCACGCCGCAAAGCCGCTGCTCGATCGTCCCCGCGCGCTAAATTTTGGTAAAATTCAGTCATTAGCAACTTGGCTGAAATCACTCCCATATTCCACAGGGAAACGACGATGCTGGGGACTCCCGCGAGGATGAAGCAGCGCGACAATCCGATGACTCCATCTCCCGTGATTTTACCGCGACCGGTGCTGCACGCGCTCAATACTACGAGTTCGGAATCGAGTTTTAATTGCAGGATATCAATAGCATGAATTGCGCCGTCGTCGTCTCCCGATGGTGCTAAAATTATCGCGCCGGGAATGCCGGAACTTTGGAAATCGTCGATGAGTCCGTGGGCGGATAAATGGACGATGCGCGTGTTTAGCATTCTGTCTAAAATGGCGACTTTTGTGGCATTGTCGCCGCTAATTGCTTGGGTTTGTAAAGTGGTGGCAATGGCTTCGGCGGCTTCTTTTGCCCTGGGGATTTGCTTGAGTTTGTGGGGGTCTAATTGGAAGTTTGGGTGGATGGTTGGATCGCCGACAATTAGGGCAGCTTGTCTCAATCCTCGGACTCGGTTTTGATGTTCGCGGGTGAGTTCTAATACTTGGATGGATGGGCTGGTGAGGATGGTATGATGTTCGATTAGGTAGCGGTTGTTGCTATCTTGCAAGGCGGAGAAAGGAACTAAAAATAAGTCGTAGTGGGGGATGAAGATGATGGGGGAATTAACATCGGTGGGTAGTAAGTCGATGATGGGTTCGATCAGGATTTGATGGAGGAGTTGGAGGAGGGGAAAGCGGCCTGTTTCGTCTCGTTTGTACTGGGATTCTAGCTGAATTTTGTTGTCTGCGTCGTCGGTTTCTACGGTGCCGATGGAGACGCGGGTTTTGAGGATGATTTGTTTGAGGGTTTGGTTTTGTTGGTTGAGGGGATCGAGGTTGGCGGCGCGATGGGTGATGTTGCCGTTTGGTTGGATTACCCAGATGTAAATGATGTCTGAATCGATAATCGAATATTCAATTATTGTGGAGTTTCTGTCGCGGGCTATTTGTTGGATTTTGGGGATGGATAATTTATTTGTTTCGTTATTGGTTGGTAATTCATTTGTTAATAATGTTTGTTGCAATAATTCGACGAAGGCACGGGTGCGTGACATTTCGGATATTTCTAAGGCTTCATCAAATTTAGATTGGGCGACTAGGACTTTTTGCAGGTTGCCATAGGCATCTACTTGGGTTTCAAAAATTGAGGCTTTATGATCGTTATTTACTAATTCTGAACGCATAGTTTCATGAATTGCGATCGAGGCACGAAGTGCTGTTTCAGCTTCAGCAAGTTGATTAAATT
>NZ_JAUBOJ010000381.1:0-7197 GCF_036700185.1 Microcoleus sp. BM001215392
TTTTTATTTCTCCACGGATGAATCCGGGGGCTTGTATCCTGGATGCTTTCGGTCATTGATGCGGACTCGCATTCCGAACGATCAAACCCTCTGTTAAATTTAGTTCTTAAATCAAAAAAATCAGGACACGGCACTGCCGCGTCCCTATTTTTTAAGACTGATAAATGTGTGGTTAGTCCTTGATTTTGCTGACAGTCTTTTTAACTTGTTGCTCAAAGGATGTAGCCTTTGTATTGGAAGGATTTTTCATTTTATCAAGGTCAGCATCTCCCTGAACTTCGTTGGGCCCTTTGCTGGCTTTTTCTTGAGTTTCTTCGAGAGACATCGGGTTTTTCAGGACAACTTCTTGAGCTTCTTTCTCAATCCCCAAGAGTTTATCTTCACCTTTGGTGGGGCTGCTGGTAACGGCAAAAGCTGGGAAAGCATTAGACACAAACATCAAAGCACAAAAACAAACAGCTATTAAACTGCGAACTAAACGCTTGGCAGGGAAGTTAAAGGTGATAAAAGACATACAAAAATTCTCCGTTTTTAGAAGTTTTGATCGTTGAGATTGTTAACAGGCTGAATTTAACTCAAATTCTGCACAATCTTTAACTCTAGTTTGAGAAAGCCAACATATGTTTGTTAGCAGTTGTTGTCTCTTGATTCGAGCTAATATATAGAATTTAGGCGAAAAAGCTGGGATCTGAAATCCTTCTCAGGGAATATTTTAGCTTTGTGCCTTCCGATAGATGAGTATGGTGCATCACCGGAAGCCATATTATTTTAGATTTTAGATTTTAGATTTTAAATTTTAGATTTTAAATTGGGACTGACTGATTGTGTAGTTTTCAGGCGATCTGCAATTGCATTCTTTTATTTCACGCATCAATGCTTTCAACCCCCTACTCTGCAACTGTCAACTGTCCACTGTCAACTGTCCACTGTCCACTGTCCACTGTCCACTGCTATATCATCCGCGAAAATCAGCACAATTCTGCTGTTTAATGCACCTGACATCAGGCACTATTTGCATTAATGCCGATCGGGGTGGGTGCATTTCCCACCCCACAAAAAAATGTAATTATCGTGGCACCGGCATCCTGCGTGTTGCTGTCAGATGAATTATTGCTGCCGCACAGGAACTTTACATTTTGCTAGATAAGTCTTAATTTCTCCGACGCTAAGCTGTCCGTAATGCAGCAGCGAAGCCAGCAGTGCAGCTTCCGCTTTGCCCTCAGTCACGGCTTCGTAAATGTGGTGACAGTTGCCGGCGCCGCCGGAAGCAATCACAGGAATTTCTACAACTTCGGCGATACTGCGGGTTAATGCTAAGTCGTAACCGGCTTGAGTGCCGTCAGAGTCCATGCTGGTCACCAAAATTTCGCCGGCGCCGCGCTTGCAGGCTTCCTGGGCCCAGACGATCGCATCTTTTCCAGTATTTTCACGCCCTCCGCGCACGTAGACATCCCAACCGGGATTATCGGCATCTTGGCGTTTGCGGGCGTCTATGGCCAATACAATGCACTGATTGCCAAATCGATCGCTCGCTTTGTCAATTAAACTCGGATCGCGCACCGCCGCCGAATTAATACTGACTTTATCGGCGCCCGCCCTCAACAAACTTTTAATTGTGTCCAAGGATTGAATGCCGCCGCCCACCGTCAAAGGGATAAATACTCGATCGGCAGTCCGGTACACCACATCAATCATAATGTTCCGGTCTTCGTGCGTCGCCGTAATGTCCAGAAACACCAACTCGTCAGCACCCGCATCATTGTATACCTGGGCCATTTCCACCGGATCGCCAGCATCCTTAAGGTTGACAAAATTCACACCTTTGACCACACGGCCGGCTTTCACATCCAGACAAGGCAAAATTCTCTTCGATAACATAAAATTCTCGTGTTTCTAATTGATTGAGCGCCGCAGAGAGGAAAAGGCTTTGTTGATTTCTTCAAAAAGCCGAAGTTTAGCAACAAATCTTAAAGATACCTTGTGTTTAAAAACACTTTGTCCGATCGCCATACCAATTTTTAAGTTTTTTCGGGGACACAAAAGCATAAATAAGTGAGATTTTGGGCAAAAAGCAGCAAATTTAATTCCACAAATACATCTGTGACGTGCAAAAATATGACACTTTCGCTTAAGATCGAACCATAACTACCGCAGCGCTGGCGATCGAATTGTGGTTGGGCAATCCTATATGGGTTCGGTGCATCGACGATCGACTAAACAATTTTAGATTTGAGAACAGCCGATTTAAGATTTTTGACCAACAATCTCCGTTATCAGCCGCGCGGTACAGTTAAAATTTAAAGTTAAAAACCTCAAATCGGTTGACTTGATGTCGTTTCTAGGGCTGTGGTGACTTTGCAAGCCAATCCACATTTGTTACTTCGTACAGAAAGCGGCAATCGCTACTTGCCGCTCTCCGGCAGCAATTGCTGGACAGTAGGGCGGAATGATGACAATAATTTTGTATTGACCGATCGCTGGATTTCACGCAATCACGCGATGCTACAGCAAATGGAGACCGGAGAGTTTTATCTGATCGACTTGGGAAGCCGCAATGGTTCCTTTGTCAACGGACGGCGGGTGAGTATTCCTGTGACGCTCCGAAATGGCGATCGGATTATTTTCGGTCAAACCGAGTTGGACTTCCATAACCCAACCGCAGGCCGCAGGCTCGATCGCATACACGAAACAGACTCGGAAGATTTTACGGCGACTTTGACAGTGCGCAGCTTGATCAGCGTCATGGTAATGGACATCCGAGACTTTACCGTTTTGACCAGACAGCTAGACGAAACCCTGCTCTCGGAAGTCATCGGGAATTGGTTCCGCAAAGCCGGACACATCATTCGCGAACACGGGAGTTGGGTGGACAAATACATCGGCGATGCGATTATGGCCGTCTGGTTCCACAAAACCGACGGTGTTAGCAATGAAGAAATGATGCGGATTTGCCAAGCTTTGAGCGAACTGCACAAGGCAACAGACGAACTCAGCAGCCGTTATCCCCTGCCTTTTCCTTTGCGAGTCGGGGCTGGAATCAATACCGGTTATGCAATGGTGGGAAATTCTGGTAGCAGCGACCGATCGGACTACACGGCTTTGGGAGATACTGTCAATGCAGCATTTCGCTTAGAGTCTTGCACCAAGCAACTCGGCAAAGATATCGCCGTGGGAGAAACCACCTACAAATACCTGACAGCCTTGGGCGCCCAGGACGCTTTCGAGCAGCACACCGTTGCTTTGAAGGGTTACGACACTCCCAGCATCACTTACGGCGGTACATATGCTGACTTGAACGCCTTTCTCAAAACCAAAGGAAAGAGTTCTCGATAGCTAGAAAATAGGTTCTGAGCCAACAATCAACCCTTAAACATGGGAGCGCCAGTTTTGAATGGGGAGCGGATTTGAGGAACTTGTGAGCTATTCCCTCTAGTTCGAGGTAAATCACATCTCGTCGGCCATGTCAATAGTTAAATGTAAATTTTGTTAACAGTCCTCAGGCTGCTGCGGATTTATCTGACAAACTGCATAAGCAAAATGGTAGTCTCTACATAAATGCTGTGTATGAAATTGGGAGACAAAACTTCATGAAACGATTGGGTCGTCTATTGGCAGTATTGGGCTTAGTGCTGGGCTGCTTTGCATGGGCTGGAGACACGAGCGCGATCGCGGCAAACTTGAGCCGCATCGTTTTACCGTCATCCTCGCTCATAGCGGTTGAAGCTCCGGCTAGAACCAATCGCGCCGATGACAAGCTTGCCACAGAATACGGCAAAAAACTTGATTTGAACAACAGCGCCGTCCGTGACTTTCGGGAATTTCGAGGGCTGTATCCCACTTTAGCTGGACTAATTATTAAGAATGCTCCTTACGAAAAAGTTGAGGAGGTACTCAACATTTCAGGCTTGACGGAACCTCAGAAAAAGGTGCTGCAAGCTAACATGGACAAATTTACCGTAACTGATGTCGAATCAGTGTTTATTGAAGGAGACACCCGGTTGAATAACGGTCTCTACGACTAATTAGTATCGGGTCTCATTTGAAGGCATTCGGTAGAAGTCATTAGCCATTAGTCCTGCCGTCATTAGTCATTAGTCCTGCCGTCATTAGTCAGAATTAATTTTTTGTTATTTCATGAATTATGGCTTGTGGCTTATGGGTTTTGGGTTGTGGCTTATGGCTTATGGCTTCTACTGTGGCTGACGAATGCCGAATAAGTTGCAAAACGATCGCACAATCAGACGAATACCAGCCTCTGACGTTCTGAGAAGCAAAAAAATTAGATATTAGTTTAAATCCAGATTTATCTGTAGATTAAATTATTCAATTGTCAAATCAAAAGTTGACTGTTCCAGCCCTTCAAATCGTTAGTAGAGTCAAATTTGCCATCTCAAATCGATATTTATGTTCGCCATATTCATCTCTTAAGTTAATTTTAAAATCTAAAATCTAAAATCTAAAATCTAAAATCGCCCGAGTTATGACTGACAAATTTGACGTATTGGTGATAGGTGCTGGCGCAGCCGGTTTGTACACTGCACTTTGCCTCCCAGAACATTTGCACGTAGGCTTGATCAATAAAAATATCCTGCCTATTTCTGCCAGCGATTGGGCCCAAGGAGGGATTGCCGCGGCGATCGCCCCTGAAGATTCCGCAGCCCTACACGTTAAAGATACACTCGCCGCCGGAGCCGGTCTTTGCGACTTGGAAGCAGTGCAATTTTTAGTAGAGCAAGCTCCTGATTGCATTGATTCCCTCGTGAAAATGGGCGTTGCATTCGATCGCACAGGCCCGGATTTAGCCCTCACCCTAGAAGCCGCCCACTCCCGCCGCCGAGTGCTCCACTCCGCCGACACCACAGGGAAAGCGGTTGTCAGTACCCTGACAGCAAAAGTATTGAGCCGCAAAAACATTCAACTCGTATCCCCAGCCTTTGCTTTAAGTTTGTGGCTAGACGAAAGCGGGCGCTGTCAGGGCATTAGCTCGATTTGCGACTCCCGAGTCAAATGGCTGCGGGCGGCGGCCGTAGTGCTGGCTACAGGAGGCGGCGGACAGGTTTTTGCTCAAACCACCAACCCGTCGGTAAGTACCGGGGACGGGGTAGCCATTGCGTGGCGCGCCGGGGCGCTGCTGCGAGATTTAGAATTTGTGCAGTTTCACCCGACAGCCCTCAGCAAAGCGGGCGCGCCTCGGTTTCTGATTAGCGAAGCGGTGCGGGGAGAAGGAGCTCATTTGGTAGACAGTAAAGGATATCGCTTTGCTTTTGACTCTCACCCCAGCGGGGAACTCGCCCCTCGCGATGTTGTCAGCCGCGCGATTTTCCGCCACTTGCAGAAGACGGGGGAACCTCATGTTTGGCTGGATTTGCGCCCGATTGCGGTCGATCGACTGCGCTACAGGTTTCCGAATATTATTCAAGTGTGCGCCGATTGGGGAATTGATATTTTTTCCGAACCGGTGCCCGTGACGCCCGCCGCCCATTACTGGATGGGAGGGATTGTGGCTGACAAGTTCAACCAAACTTCGATTCCGGGTTTGTACGCAGTGGGAGAAACTGCGAGCACGGGGGTGCACGGTGCTAATCGGTTGGCGAGCAATTCGCTGCTGGAATGTCTGGTTTTTGGCGCCCAGATGGGACTTTTGCAACTAGAAGGTGAAAATTCCCAGGCATTCCCGGATGATCAAGATGGTGGGGAAATCTTGGAAAAATCCATTTCACAACAGGATATTGAGGCGATCGACAGGTTGCGGGTCGAATTGCCGAGTTTGGTGTGGCAAAGCGCCGGAATTTGCCGGGGAAAACGGGATTTAGAAATTGCGATCGCCCAGGTTGAGCTTTGGTTGCAAGAATTTGCTTCTTTACCCTTGAGTCAGGCTTTGCTGAATTTGCGACCCCGACAAATCATTGATTTTGCGCCTTTTAATGGGGAAAATAGCTCGGTTTTGCGAACTTGGGGCGAAGTTAGCAATTTGTTGGATATTGGCTACTTAATTCTCAAAAGTGCTGCGTTTCGCACAGAAAGCCGCGGCGGTCACTACCGGGTAGATTATCCGGTGACCGATCGAGATTGGTGCAGCCACACTTTAATTCACCAATCGAATTGGTACCAATCCGAGCCCATAGAATAGTCAAAAATTAGTCAGCGCGTCCCAGTACCGTCACTATTGGGGTTTCCATTGGGGTCTGGTTCGTATTTTCTGGGGTTGCTTGGAGTCCGAGATGTTTGTGCAACCGTCAAAACAGTGGGGGTCGATGGGTTTTTGGGTGAGTTCTGTCCCAGTTGAGCCGCATTGGCAATCCCCATCCCATTAACTTGCCAGCAGAGAGCCAGGGTTGCCGTTGTTGTGAGCTGAATCAAAGTACCCATAGTATTCATAGCCTTCTTCAAATCACCGCAGTAGATACACTTTCTTTCTACCACCTATTATATCTATAATTTTCCGTATTTCCACGGATATCTTTACATTTACTTTAATTAACTTTCGTCAGTTTACGTAAACCCTTTTCTATCAAAGCTTTTTGGCGATTTTAAGTTATTTTCTGTCTCCTATGATTTTAGGGTTGGGGCTTTGAAATTTATGATTCTAGAGGGAAATAACTTACTGGACAAGGGTTTGGAGCATCGCTCTGCCGTTGAATTATTTTTAAAATATCTCATTTTCTTAATATTTTTTAACTTTTCGATATCTAACTGCTTTACTGTGCTAAGTTTCATATTTTTTGTAACTCTATCTAATGACAGATTTTAGATTTTTCTAGGGATCGGTTAGAGAATGCCGGAAGAGAGAAATGCTCTTGTTTAGGACTGTTTTATCAAAAAATTGCTAAAACTAATTTTCCTATCAATTCCGATTGTATCGTTAGGTGATTTAACCTTTCTACAACCCTCTTGACGCCGAGGAAGACAACAGAGAGATGAATGATTCTGATGCTGACGGAATTAATATCACAACTTATTGTATTGTTTGAGATTTTAGATTATGCGACTTCATAAAAAGCTACGCTGGTGAGAAGTCGCGAGGCAACAAGTTTTAGAATGAGGCCATTCGGCAGGGTCGAATTATTAGAGATTTGGGAATGACTTGTGCCATAAAAGTTTGCAGATTGTCTCAAGTTATACGATTTTTATCGAATCGTGCAACATAATAGACTTGAATTGCAAAAATCGGAAAACACCCTAAAATTATCTGCGTTT
>NZ_JAUBOJ010000382.1:0-7144 GCF_036700185.1 Microcoleus sp. BM001215392
CCCTAGCCCCCCTTAGGTCGGGGGGGACATGAAGGGAGGGGAGTTGAATGGGTGGGTGGATGCGATCGAGGCGATCGCCCACTGGACGCTAATATTTGTATAATAGATAAACTAGGCAAGCGCAAAAAGTGAAAACCTATGTCACAGGCAATCCTTAACCAAATTGTCAATCAGCTTGAAATGCTGGAATTTTTCGAGTTACAGGAACTCGATCGGGCGATCGGGAAATATCTGGCCCAGAAACAGCAAGCTACTCAACCATATCAAAAATCTGCTAAAAAAAGGCAATTATTTCGAGAGTGGGATGCCATTTCTGATGAGGAAGCTGCGCTACTAAAATCTGAGTTTGCTGCCGAAGATTTAGAGTTTACAGAAGTCGTTTTAATTGATTATCTTCCTGGACTTCAGCAACAGGATAAAATCTGATGCTAGGAGATGTTTATTTAGCCGATTTGAATCCTTCTCTCTTGGTCAGAACAAGCAGGAATTAGATTAGTCATTGTTGTACAGCGAGATACATTAGACCGCTTTACTACAACAGTCATCGTAGTTCCCGTAACAAGTAATCTGCGGCGTGGTAAAATACCAGGGACAATTATTTTGCCGACTGGTGAAGGTGGTTTAACACAAGATTCAGTCGTGCTTTGCTATCAAATAGTAGCGGTAGATAGAGAGCGATTAATCAAAAAATTGGGCACTCTTTCAGCAGATTATGTATCAAGATTACAGGTGGCATTGCAGTATACATTGCAAATGGATGAATTTGAGAATGTAGAAGAATAGAATGAGTTGAAGTACGCGCGAGCGAAGCTATCCTTCTTCGTGAATCGCACTTTTTGACTTATTGCAAAAGGGCGATCGGCCTTGTAGTTTATCAAAGCTAAGCAGCCATCGGGCAAAGGCTTAAAGTTGAACAATCAACTTTAATTCTCGGCCGCAGTTCAACTTGAACTAAAGTTTTGAATTCTTCATTTTTGGGAGCTACTAAAAATTCTAATTTGCCGTTGATATAATCATTGATTTCAATAAAATTCACGAGTTCAAAACACATAATACCCACATTGGCATCGGCTATTTTTAATTCAATTTGAACTGATTTTTGAATGATATTTATTCCAAATTTGAGGGTAACACCTAATGAATCTGTCACTTCATAACACCAATAACCATCGGAGGGTTGGGAATCTTTTGGTTCTTCACAAAAAAATTCCAGAAAAGCTAGTTCATCAAATCCACCATGCAAATTAATTTTTGCCATTTTCTTACCTAAGATATTGGGTCATTTTCCATAGATTATAGCACTGAGAAAGCGGCGCGTTCCATCTGGCAGGACTTCCCATGAACTTTGGACTTGGGCGAATTTTCCGGTTCTGCCCGGTAACAGCGAATCTCTAAGCTCTGTATCTATTGTACCCTCTTCTCCTGTAGTGTGGTTTGTATAAATATTAATAAATCGCTCAACAATATTACTTTCTTCTTGTACTGCTAGATCGAGATGAGTTTGA
This sequence comes from Microcoleus sp. BM001215392, assembly GCF_036700185.1. Classification (NCBI taxonomy): domain Bacteria; kingdom Bacillati; phylum Cyanobacteriota; class Cyanophyceae; order Oscillatoriales; family Microcoleaceae; genus Microcoleus; species Microcoleus sp. BM001215392. The sequence goes on from NZ_JAUBOJ010000382.1 coordinate 1,506, forward strand.
ATAAATTGACGTGATTCAGAATCGTCATCAAATCCCAAGCGATTTAGTTGTTGTCTATTTTGTACTGCTCTTTTTGAGTTATGAGCGTCTGGCTTGATGTTGACATTGAATAAGTAATCAAGCTTGCGATCGTTAATGATGCAGGGTGTTTTTGCGTCGGCGGGTCGATCGGATTGTGTCAATGGCTGATTAAAATATAGATTTTGGGAATTGTAAGATTATATCATTTTGGCAGTTTTTTCATCCTACAGCACGATCGCACTCACAGCCCCAAAGAACGATCGACCTTTCCATATCCCCAAAAAGTGAGCACCATGTTTAACTAATGCAAAAGGGGCGATCGCACTTTTTGACTAATTCCAAAAGGACGATCGACCTTTCCATTTCAAAAAGAGCGATCGCCCCACGGGAGAATAACCCCTACATAATTGTCAAGTAAGTATCTACAGATTCGGAGGGTAAAACCTTTAAAGTTTGGTTGCGTAGGTCGGGTTCTAATCCCAAAGCTTCTAAGGGAATTACCCCGATTAAAGCATCTCGTCTTCCTGGCAATTCCAAACATTCAAAAGTGCCTTCTCTACCGCACAGAGATATCTTGGCATCTTGAAAGATTCGTGCTTTGCTGATTCCTGTGGCGGTGGCAACATCGACTTCTTTAAGCAGTTCAAGACCGAGTTGGGCGATCGCCTGTGCGGGCAAGCATAATGTAGTTGCACCCGTGTCTACCAAAACGTTATTTAACGTGATGGAACGTATTTGCTCGGTTGGAATGAATCCTCGTGCAGCAGCAGACTGGTCGGCACGATTGGTAACGGTCAGCGTTGTTAAAACTTTACCCATTGATTTGTCGGAAGTAGCGTACATTGCGATCGAGCCTCCTCCTTCTGGTGTCTCTTAAATTATGGCACATTTGGCATCTAGTACACAGGTCGAGCGATCGCACTTTCCTACAAAAACATTCCGTACAAAAAGAGCGATCGGGCTTCACATCCACAAGAGCGAGATCTCTTCGATATTCCCCAAAAATCGCGCTATCTTCCCACAGCCAAAAATATTTAATAACAAAATTTGATAATTTTTGTTATTATGGGGGTATTAGTTGACTCAAATAGGTGACTTAACATCATGAATATATCCTTAACTCCTGAACTAGAACAGTTTGTTCAATCAACAGTCAAAAACGGTAGGTACTCATCAGCTTCGGAAGTAATTCTGGCTGGGTTACGATTGCTAAAAGAACGGGAAACTTTAGTTGCTTTGAATCCGGTTTCGTCAGAGGGCAAACATAAAGCCCGCTATGATTTCTCGGATTTGATAGGGCGATTAACTTGGCAGGGAGATGCAGTAACAATGCAGAGGAATCTACGGGATGAGTGGTAATCGCTATGTATTGGATACAAATGCGATCGTAGCTTTGCTTCAAGGGAATATTCAACTGGTTGAATTACTGAAAGATGCTGATTGGCTGGGAGTTTCAGTTATCAGCCAAATAGAGTTTCTAGTATTTCCTGGGTTGAGTCAAGACGATCGGCAGATTTTTGAGCAGTTCCTGCAAAGAGTTGAGGTTCTTGGTTTAGGGGCGATGGATGCTGTTTTGATTGATAAAATCGTTTAAATTCGCCAGCAACATCGCTTGAAATTACCGGATGCGGTTATTGCAGCAATGGCAATCCAAAATTCAGCAAGTTTGGTGACGGCCGATCGAGAGTTTGCAAAGGTAATAAGTTTAACAGTAATTAATTGGTAGCGAGAGCCCTTTGTTGAGAAAAAGGAATAAAGGGCTCTCGCACTTTTCGACTTATTCCAAAAGAGAGATCGCAGGTTTGGCATCTGGTATATAGGTCTGGCGATCGCTCTTTTCTGCAAAAACATTCCCTACAAAAAGAGCGATCGCACTGCACAATCGCTAGTCCAACTTGGGCTTGCAATCGACAAAGGATAGAGCTTCTTCATCAAGATAGCCGGCGATTGCCATTTCAATTACAGCCCAAACTGGATAGTTCATGGTTTTAGCGCGAATGGACAGTGCTTCACGAATATTTTTGGGTAATCCTTCGAGAAAGATTTGTGCTAATTCCGGTGACAGATGTTCGGTGATAGCAGGCTGGGTGTGCATAGAATTAGTCCCTCGCTGGAATTTTCACGTTATAGGGTGGGTTAACAGCTTGAATGATGAGGCTTTCTAACTCTGATGATAGCTGAATCCATTGAGTAAAATCTAGTTGGTAAAAGGCGATGCGGATGTCTGTAGCTTTCAACTCTTCAATGAATGCCCAAAGTAAAGCTTTGTGGCCACCGCGAAAGCGATCGCGGAGTGTTCTGGTTTTGCCAATGTAGAGGATTCCAATAGTGCGATGTTTGACAGCGTAGATACCAGCCCTCATCGGAAGTTCGCGAAATTCTTTGGAAAGGGCAATACAATCCTGAAAGGGAATGGATGCAAGACTATGCAGTATGGCTTGGGCTTCTTGCTGGATGGATTCAGGCATAGCAGGGGAAAATTGGCAGTTTTTTCATCCTACAACACGATCGCCCCTGTCCATCCACAAGACCGTGAAGCGGAGCTATCCCTCTTCGTGAATCGCCCTTTCCATATAGCCAAAAATAGCCAAAAATAGATCGCACGTTTTGACTTATTCCAAAAGGGCGATCGGCCTTGGTTGAGAAAGTCGATCGCTCTTAAGAGCAAAAACATTGGGTGCAAAAAGAGCGATCGACCTGCTCTCTAATTCACAAGATAATCACTCAAAGTTTTTAGTAAGCGTTGATGTCGCTCTGATGAAATAGCTCCAATAGAACCGATAATTTGATTGCGAGGAAATACAGCAAGGAAACCTAACCGAATCAACGATTGAGACCGCACCGCCACTAGCAGCAAAGTCTGAGTCAGAGGGGGAAATAATATCGTCAAAACCTGGAACCTGTTGATTTAGTTGGGTACTAACACCACACACTAAAAAATCTCTATAAGGTGGGAGTTCCCTCAGAAGGATGGCTGGACGATTTTTAGTTGTCCCGTCAGCTTGAGGAATTGGGGTGAGAACAACATCAGCTTCCTGCATAGTCAGGATTTGATGTTTTAATTGCGTCGAGCGGGTAATCGTCGTTCTGATTGTAGGCATTGTTTAGTTGATGCCTTGACAACCACAACCAGGCTTCCCGTTCTGCTAATTGTTCCGGGAGGACTGTGATAATGAGTTTTATGTTTGGTTCAAGCTTATAGGGTTCATCTAGCTGAATAGATTGCCCATCAAAATGTGCTGACAAAGAAATAAGCTTCATGGCTTGGATATCTTGAAGGCGAGTGCTTTTACTAAGTTTATCATATTTTGACGGTCTAGGGACACAGGCTTTGACCCGTGTCTCTACCATTAATTTGCTCCATTCCTCAGAAAAACGATCGCCCTTCCTCTAACCAAAAAGCGAGATTCCTCGAACGAGAAAAGCGATCGACCTTTCCATGAAAAAAAGAGCGATCGACCTTTCCCTGCCAAAAAGAACGATCGCCCTTGTCCATCCACAAGACCGTGAAGCGGAGCTATCCCTCTTCGTGAATCGCCCTTTCCATATAGCCAAAAATAGCCAAAAAGCGATCGCACATTTTGACTAATTCCAAAAAGAGCGATCGACCTTTCCATTCAAAAAAGAGCGGGGCGATCGACTTTGCGGGGTGTCACATCCGTCATTTCGGACTCGGGGAGGATTGAGTTTCTCGATCGCTCACATATTGCTCTATCAAGTCGGACAATACCTCACTCATGTTTTTGCCTTCCTTAGCGCAGGCAGCTTTGAACGAGTTCCGCAACTCTTCGGGAACGGAGGTTTTGACTACTGCTAACTTTTGCTTATCGCTCAATTTTCCAACCAAACATTACTTTTAGTCCTATTGTCTCATTTTACTGCCAAAAACTTTTTAGTATGTACGGTCGCAACATACCAAATATGCTATAAATACTTTAGGTACTTAAAGTACCTAAACTTCCAAGCAAAAAGCCAGCGGCTAAGTTCCTAAGCTCTCCGCTGGCTTCTAGTTCCCTCAAACAAAGGAGACTGTAACAATGGTAAAACGTAAAAGCGATCGTTGGGAGCACTCCGATGCTTATCGACAAGCATTGGACGACTTTGGCATCACTCAGTTACTGTCGCGCATCGACAACTACCGCGATGGCGACTTTGATGCAATGCCGATGGCTTTACAAAAACAAGAGGTAGAAAGTATCGCCAACATACTGATCGAGCAGCTAATTGCTGATCTCAAAGGTTCTGTGCTTGCCAACTACCTGTATGTTGTCAGAAATCGGAAAATTCACCGCCCTTGGGCAATCGCTCGAATTTTGCCCGGTGCAAAAACCAGCATCATCGCCAGTTTTGTCAACCGTCAAGACGCCGACGATCGCCTGAGAGCTTTGCAGCGGTATATTCCAAATGCAGTTTTCGAGATTGTATTCTGCACTCCTGAAAGCTAACAATTTTTAGTTGCGATCGCCCTTTCTTGAGAAAGAGGGGTAAAGGGCGATCGCACTTTTTGACTTATTCCAAAAGGAAGATCCCCTCGATCGAGAAGAAGGAGTAGAGGGCGATCGCTCATCTGCGCTTACAAGCAAGGCGATCCTGCTATAATTGGCTAAAGTTGCTGATGTTGAGCCAGAGGAGGCAGAGGAATCTGGGCGATGAGCTGCTAATCTCAAGGATGCTATAATAGACAGGAGTTAGGGATGACCTCAATTAGTATGTTTTTATAGGTAAATGAGATGAACGCTAAAGAATTACTCCTTAAGGAAGTAGAAAATATTCCCGAATTTATATTAGAAGAAGTTTGGAATTTCCTGCAATTCCTGAAATTCAAATACAATAAAGATAAGTTAGAAGCAAGCCTGCTCAGTGAATCTTCTTTGGAAAAAGACTGGTTAAAGTTAGAAGAGGATGAAGCATGGCAGAATTTGTAAAAGGTGATGTGATAGTTGTTCCTTTCCCGTTTTCGGATTTAACACAAGCCAAGCGCCGACCGGCTCTAGTCATAGCAACTTTGGCAGGAGACGATCTAATTCTTTGTCAAATTACTAGCCAGAAAATCGCCGATCGCTATGCTATTACCCTTCAAAGTAGTGATTTTAGTGAGGGTGGACTTGAACCTTACTAGCAACATTAGACCTAATCGCTTGTTTACCGCAGATCGAGAAATTATACTTTATAAAGCCGGTCAGCTTAAAATTGAGAAGTTAAACGAGGCGCTCGCTAAGATCGTTGAAATTATTCAGCAGTAATTCTCTATTTTCAAGCGTTCCCTCTGCTTAAAATGCTATTTGACTAGATTGTGTTGTGCGATCGTCTTTTTGGGCTGGAAAGGCCGATCGACAATTTTATTGTAGATTTTTATTTTGCGGCTTTACAGTTAGTAATTGAGATTGATGGGGAGAGTCATTTTACCGAACAAGGGAAACTATATGATGCAGAAAGAACCGGGATTTTAGAGGGGTATGGATTGAAGGTTGTCAGGTTTACGAATGTTGAGGTGTTGCAGAGTTTTGAGGGGGTTTGTGGGGAGTTGTTGGGTTTGATTGAGGGTGATTTTTGAGGCTTCTTCCCCCCTAGCCCCCCTTAGGTCGGGGGGGACATGAAGGGAGGGGAGTTGAATGGGT
>NZ_JAUBOJ010000383.1:0-7088 GCF_036700185.1 Microcoleus sp. BM001215392
TGTAGCAGGACAGTCCTAACAACCGAGTGAGCACAACCGAATTAAAGGCGGCGGTTTTTACGATTGAAGAACGGGGATTGCGCGATCGGGCATTTGGGACCGATCGCCAATCACCGAATACCAGGGGTTTGAAGCCCTTACTCAGGTCGGCAGATTGTGATCAGAACGGAGTTTAAATCTCCGTTCTGATCACTTCGCCCTCAACTGTCAACTGTCAACTGTCAACTGTCAACTGTTGACCTAGCTGGCAAGATAATCGTTGATATCTTGCTTGCGCTTGCGGAGTTTGGTCAAAGCTTCCCGTTCTATTTGCCGCACCCGTTCCCGACTGATATTCAGACGATCGCCTATTTTGGCCAAAGTTAAGGTTTGCCCGTCTTCTAAACCGAACCGCAAGGCGAGGACTTCTCGCTGTTGCTGGGTAAGTTCCGCCATCAGGTGGTCTAAGTCAGTCCGCAGGGAAGATTGCAGGGCAAAATCTTCCGGGGTAGTACCCGTATCTTCGAGCAAATCGCCCAACTCAGTATCTTGATTGTCTCCCACGCGCAAGTCCAGCGAAAGTGGCAGGCGCGCGCGATCGAGATATTCGCGAATTTGCTTGGGAGTCAAATCTAACTCTGACGCCAATTCAGCAGCAGTAGCCGCGCGGCCGAGCTGCTGAGCTAGCTGGCGCTGAGCCTTTTTTATTTTGTTGAGCTTTTCGGTAATGTGGATCGGTAAGCGGATGGTGCGACCTTTTTCGGCGATCGCCCGAGTAATTGCCTGACGAATCCACCAATAAGCATAAGTTGAAAATCTGTAGCCCTTAGTCGGGTCAAATTTTTCTACTCCCCGCTGCATCCCGATCGTACCTTCCTGAATGAGATCGAGTAAATCTACATTGCGCTTGATATATTTTTTGGCAACAGATACTACCAGGCGCAGGTTAGCTTCCACCATGTGGCGCTTTGCCCTTTCCCCGTGGTCGATCGTCCGCTGCAACTGTTCCTCAGACAGCCCGACTGTCTGTGCCCATTCAGCCGCCGTCGGGTCGCGGCCTAACTCTTCGGCTAAAATATTTTTTTCCTGATGCAGTGCGGCTGAGCGCTGTACCTGTTTCCCGTAGAGTATTTCTTGCTCATGGGTCAACAGCGGAACGCGACCGATTTCCCGCAAGTAAGCGCGAACAGAATCTGTATCTGAGGACTTAAGAGTTTTCATGAGCTTTTCCCGCTGAGTATCTGTGCCTCTAAAGGTTTGCGGCGTAGCAAACCTCTAGCTTTAGCTGGGAAGGAAAGCGGGCGGGGACTTGCGCTTTTCTTCCATTTAAAGAGGCTTATTTTTATCGTAGCTAGTTGCTACTCCCAGTCAGAACCCTCTCAGGTTAGGTTTTGCTTGGGGGTTCACAATGCTACTTATGTTAAGAATCTTAACATTTCTGAGAGCAGTTGGCTACATTTCTTCACATTTACTTCATGGAAGCCTGTACTGTTGCTACGAGAGTACCCGCAAACAAGCTTTGCAGTTGCATCATGTTAAACAAAATGCGGTGACATACTCCTACACTGATGCTGACGCATACAGTGTAGGCTTCTCAGTGACCCCTGCTATTGCATCGGCCGAGTGCCTGAGCTTTAAGAACGGAATGCCCTACCGCTCTGTGTTTGATATTGATTGCTGCATTGTGGTCACGGTCAAGGCTACATCCGCAATTGGGACATGAGTGCCACCGTTGAGAGAGTGCTTTCTTGACTTTGACCCCGCAGTTTGAGCAGTCTTGAGATGTACCGTTTGGATTCACCGCAATCGTGAGCAATCCGGCTCTTTCAGCCGGGAATTGAGAGAATTTGCAGGAATTGACCCCATCCAGCATCGTTTACCGATTTCGCCAATCTCGATTTAGCGAGTCCTTTGATGTTTAGCTTTTCATGTGCGACGTGCTTACCTTGAGACAGAAGTTTTTTCGCGACTTTGTAATGAAAATCCTTGCGAGTATTCGAGACTTTCAGATGTGCCTTACCGACTCGCTTAATCGCTTTCTTGCGGCGATTTGAGCCTTTCTTTTTGCGAGAAAGTGAGCGCTGCAATCGTTTCAGTCGCTTTTCTGCTTTTCGGTAGTGCTGCGGGATTGCAACCTCTTCACCCGAATCGTCGGTGAGAAACGACTTTAAGCCCATATCAATCCCGATAGTATTTTCCATCACTGGAGCATCAGGACTGAGAACGGGTACAGAAGCATCTTCAAGACTCAGAACCACATACCAACCATCAACTTTACGGGTGACTGTGGCAGTCTTAATCTTGAATCCATCGGGTAACGGGCGATGCTGAATCAGCTTGATATTGCCAAAACTGGGTAATTTGATGAACTTACCCGCAATGCAATCTTGCTTCATCTGAGGGAACGTAAATGAGCGATATCGCCCTTGTCCCTTGAATCGTGGCTTCCCTGACTTTCTGCCGTTGCAATCTCCTTTCAACCATCGGTCAAACGTTTTCTTCACCCGCGCAATACAGTCTTGCAACACTTGAGAGTGAATCTCTGCGTACTCGGGAAACAGCGCTTTGGAATTCACCAGATCCCGCTTCTGAGAATAGAAATCAGGATTGTCTTTCAACTCTGGCAAGTAGCAAATCATCGGACACGCATGGATGTCACATCGATTTTGCTCATACCAGTTGAACCGCTCACCCAAACGATAGTTGTATTGTCTACGCAATAATTCCAACCATTCACCCATTGAGGCGATTTGGTCGGAAGTGGGACGTAAACGGTACTGGTAAGCGGTTCTCATTTCTGCGTCATCAATGTGATACTATAATGATAGCACGTTAATAGTATTATCAGTGTATGACCAAGAAAAAACCGTTACCAGTCTATCTAGATGATATTGAACGAGAGAAGCTAGAAAAGCTGGCTGATTCATGGGGTGTCAGTTTGTCTAACGCAATTAAGAGGCTGATTAGAGAATCAACGTCGTGATATCTGAGAGTTGGTTCATTGCAGCGCTGATACCGTCTCTCGTCAAACATAGTTCAGGTATCGCGCTGCAATTAACACGCCATTCATCTCACGCCAAATCAAAGATTATGGACGTGAGGCTTCTGTCTGTTCCAGCTAAATGTCAGAGGGGGAAATGAGGAGAGGGGAAGAGGGGGACAGGGGGAGATGGCAGGATTTGATGCTTTTTCCACAGCGCAAGTGAAACTTTTTCAAATCATGAATTTGAAGTTACAGATATTGATGCACCCGCCCCGCCCTACAGATAATGACTGATGACTGACGATCGTGTTCGGGAGCGAGGACAGCACTGATGACGGCTTTCCTGATGACCCAACGACCGGCTTCGGCTACGCTGGCTCACAAGTCGCTCAGGGCAAAGCTGATGACCAATGACCAATGACCAATGACCAATGACCAATGACTAATGACTTCTTTGACGCTGAGCTTCGTACAAGATCAGGGCGGAGGCGATCGACACATTGAGAGATTCTACGCCGCGGCCGAGGGGGATTTGGATTTGTCGATCGGCCAAACTTCTCAATTCTGGCGACAAACCAGAACCTTCGTTGCCCAAAACGATCAGAGTCGGCACTCGCAAATCAACTTCCCAATAAGTTAAACTGGCGTCGGCGACGGTTGCTAAAATTTGCATTCCCCGATTTTTATACCCGGAGACTTCGGCGGTCAAATCAGAAGTGACTGCTATTGGCAGCTTAAACCAAGCTCCTGCTGAGGCGCGCAGCACCTTGGGATGGTCTAAATCGGCGCTGTCTGAACTCAGCAGCAAGCCGTCGGCATTAGCAGCAGCGGCGGTGCGGACGATCGCCCCCAAGTTCCCGGGATCTTGGATGGTTTCTAAGGCTATACCTAAAGTTGAGATTTCTGCGGGGACTGTGGCGGTGCGAGGTGCGGTGGCGATAATCCCGTCAGGTTGGACTGTGGTAGCGATCGACTCTAAGACTTTGGCACTGACTAATTCTGTGCGATCGGCTAAACCAACAATTCTATCCCAAAGTTTCCCGTGCTGTTCCAGCCATTCGGGAGTACAGCAAACTGTTGCTAGCGGGTGTTTGGCGGCGCAAGCTTCTTCGAGCAAGTGCGTCCCTTCGAGTAAAAATAATTGTTGTTCCCTGCGTCCCTTCGAGCTGTGCAGCCTGCGGACTTCTTTGACTAGGGGGTTTTGAATACTTGTGAGCATTGTTCTTTAATTCAGCAGAGGGAATGGGGTTAATTGCCTGTATCGGGTTAACCCCAAACTTTTTCCTGCCTTTGGAATGCGGAACCCGGGACTTGAACCCGGAAGGCTTGCACCACATGAACCTGAATCATGCGCGTCTACCAATTCCGCCAGTTCCGCATCGGTCACGAATTACTACAGTGCACTATGTTTGCGCGTCTGTCAAGTCTTTTTGGCAATTAAATTTAAATTCTGCTCTCTGTCGGCAATAATTTGCACAAATTACTCTACTTGCCTAATTTTAAAATTTGTATGAGTCAAACTTTTTTTCGCGCGTTACAAAACTTCAAAAAAGCCTATTTATTGACTTTATTCTCATTTACTTGACGATTCTATTGGGTTTGGCTAATATCTTGCTATATGGTACTTTAGGCTTGTTATGACCAATTGAAATTTAGAGCCTCAAAGCCTAATCTTGCCGTTAAATCTGTTGCCATTTTTAGTCATTTTTTATCAAAAAGCCCAATTTGTTGACACTACGAAAACAAATAAATTTACATAACTTAATGGCTTTTTAGGGGGGATTGACAGAGGGGTTGATGTATGATATGTGGCTGTGGGAGAGGAGGAAATAGGCAGATCGTCCGAAGGAATTGAAATATACAATTTAAATGCTGTACAGCTTATTAGCTGAATCCAAAATCTAAAATTGATCGAGTCGGGTGCGTCAGAAGAGCGTTAGTTTATTAATAATTGAGAAGCTAGGATCTGACGCACCCTACAGGATTTAGATTTAATCCGCCAAATCGGGGAAAACCTCACGCACAGCCGGATGCACCAGTCGGTGATTCTGTACGTTCAATCCCTTCGCCAAACTCGGATTCATTTCTAAAGCTTTAATTCCGTGATTGGCCAACTGCAAAACATAGGGCAAAGTGCTATTATTCAAAGCTTGAGTTGCAGTCCAAGGCACAGCACCCGGCATATTTGGGACGCCGTAATGCACAACTCCTTCCTCTACATAGGTAGGATTTGTGTGAGAAGTTACTCGCAAAGTTTCCACGCAGCCACCTTGGTCAACGGCTACGTCAACAATCACAGAACCGGGCTGCATTTTGGCAACAAATTCACGCGAAAGTAGCACCGGAGCTCTTTTTCCTAAGACTAAAACTGCGCCGATCAATAAGTCAGCATCGGGAACAACTGCTTCTATTTGCAAAGGACTGCTGTAGAGGTATTCTACTCTGGAACCGAATAGAGTTTCTAAATAAGCGAGTCGATCGACACTTACATCTAAAATCTGCACCCTAGCGCCCATTCCTACAGCAATGCGGGCTGCTTCTGTGCCGACGATTCCGCCGCCCAAAATCACAACTTTGCCCGGTGTTACCCCCGGTACGCCCCCCAAAAGCACGCCTCTGCCACCTTGCTGCCGTTCCAGGAACCGAGCACCGAACTGCACGGCCAAACGGCCTGCAATAATGCTCATTGGCGTCAGCAGGGGCAATTTCCTGTCCGGGAGTTCGACAGTTTCGTAGGCGATGGCTTGGACTCCGCTGCTGATTAAGTGCTCGGTTAATGTGCGATCGGCTGCTAAGTGCAAATATGTAAATAGCAACTGCTCTTTTTCAATCAGCGGGTACTCAGCTCTTAGCGGTTCCTTAACTTTAACAATTAGTTGCCGATTCCAGACATCTGAAGCCTTCGAGACAATCTTCGCCCCGGCTTGAATGTAGTCCTCATCGGCGAAACCAGCCCCAGCCCCAGCATTCGTTTCGACGAAAACTGTGTGGCCTTTGTCCGAACAAGCCCGGACACTCGTAGGGCTCAGTCCAACTCGAAACTCTAAATCCTTGATTTCCTTGGGGACGCCTATTTCCATACGTGATACTTTAAATCTCAGGCTGATGTCGATCGAATTTAACGCAAAAACCAGCTTCAGGGGGACAATACCATTGGAGATTTTAGATTTGGCAATCCGGCGGGGCTAGGAGAATATTTGTTTGATTTTCATCCACTGCGATCGCAATTTCCCAAATTTATCGTTTTCCATAAAGTCGATCGATCTTTTAGCCTGTTCCAACTCTAACTCAAGCTGCTGCATCCGAGCTTGCGAACCCTGCAACTCTGACTTAGCCTCCTGTAACTGAATCCGCACCTCCTTTTCCCCGGTATTTTTCTTGAGTGCAATATCGTGATAGCCTAGAGACTGAAGGGCAAAAAATACTATTTCCCAGTTATTCGCAATACAAAACTCATTAACTGCTTTCGCCACACCGTAAGGTATGAACTCGCCTACAGACCAATTCGTGTAATCGTTAAAAACCATCATACCGTCGGGCTTAACTTTAGGATAACCTTGCTGAATATCTTTGCAGACACCTTCATAGGCGTGGTCGGCATCGATATATATCCAGTCGAAATATTCATCAGGAAAGCTGCTTAAAATTGTCGAAGAATCGCCTTCGTGAAGCTCGACATTTCCCTGTTCTATCCCGTTTTGTAATAGACTATTTTCTGGTTGACTTAACTCTTGTTTAAACAAATCAAAACTATAATCTATGAGATGCAGTTTTTGGGGTTGTGTAATAGAATAAATCATCTCAGCAAAGCGCCCGTATTGAGTTCCAACCTCAGCCACCACACTATTTTTCGGCAGATATTCCAACATTTTCGCCCGACTTTCAACTAAGCGACAGTTCTTAACGTGACAATCTTGAAGAATTGGGGAAGAAATCACGAATGGATTATGATTCAGATTGCTCCATTTCTCGTCATTCCAGCCCTCAGTAGCGTTTAAAAAATTTTGTTTGTGTCTGATAAAGTCAAACATATTTTTATGATAATAAGTGAACTCGGAGCATTGCCAAAAAAATAGACTTGAATTGCATAAGTCTTCGATCGATACAGAAACCGCAGATGTCAGAC
>NZ_JAUBOJ010000384.1:0-7069 GCF_036700185.1 Microcoleus sp. BM001215392
AACCGATCTTAGTAACAGATTCAACCTATACACTGAAACCAAACGACCCTAAATTTGTAGATACCAACCGCGACGGTATTCAACAAACAGGAGAAGTTTCTATTGCCACAACGGGTGTACGCCCGATTTTTGCAAACACGCCTTTGTCTTTCCCAGCAACTAACCCCTCGCCAGCACTTACCTTTACTCCTGTGGGAGCTAATACTGGGACTGGAGCGAATGCTGGTGTGGGAAACACTCGACCTAACATCACTGTATTCAAATACAATGACCTGAACGGAAACGGTCGCTACGAGCCAACTCAAGGTGAAGCACCCCTGAGCGGTGTCTCTGTCTTCCTTGACACCAACAATAACGGGACTCCAGACGCCGGAGAACAACAAGTACAGACTAATGCTCAAGGCAGAGCAGCATTTACAAACCTGGCACCGGCCACTTACAACGTGCGGGAAGTCGTACCTGCTGGTTTCTCGGCTTCTACATCTGCTGTGGTTCCGGTGACTCTGGGCACTCAGGACGCTAACGTTACTTTTGCAAACACGCCGAACAGCAACATTACTGGTTGCAAATTTGAGGACTATAACCTCAACAGCTATCGCGACGGCAATGAGCCGGCGATTCCCAACGTTACCGTGTATCTCGATACCAATAACAATGGCGCCCTCGATGCAGGGGAACTCAGTACCACTACTGGTCAGTTTGGTACTTTTGCGTTCAACAATTTGCGTCCCGGTACTTACAACCTGCGAGAAGTGCCTCCCGCTGGTTTCTTCCAAACTACTCCAGCACTGAATATCGTTCTGGGCCCCAATCAAACCTTTACTTGCGCTTTGATTGGCAACTCTCGTCGCTATGATTTGTTAGTTCCCAAATTCCGAGATGACAACCGCAACGGGATACAAGACTCGGGCGAACCGCCTCTTGCCAATATCCCATTTACTTTGGATTTGAACCGGAACGGTCGCTACGACGCGGCAACTGAGCCGCTGGTAAGAACAAATGCGCAGGGAATTGCTCTATTCCCGAATTTGTTCCCGGCTACTTACTCGGTGTTGGAAGTCTTAGGAGATGCTAGCGTTCCCAACGATTTCCAGATCGCAACGGGGCCTAATCCTGTTAGCTTTAACGTACCGGGCCCCAATACTACGCCTTCGGTGCCACTACCGACTGCTGTTCCGGCAAGAGTTGCTTCTAGCATCGATCCTGTGACTGGCACTGATATGGCTGCTACAGTTAGCGCCGATCCTTTGACTAACGGCGGCAGTGCCGATGCTATGGTGAAGGCGAGCAGTATCGCTGAATTCGTCGTACCTGAGACAGCAGGCGTGATGAATTTTGATTTCACGAAGTTCAAAGACGCGGCGAATGCCCAGATTGCATCGTTTATTGCAGAGCAGGGTTTCAACGATCCTAAATTACTGTGGGGTGCTACAACTGCGACCGATAGCTCCAAGTTAGACTTAAGGTTGATTTAAGCCTCTAATTAGAGCCTCGGCAATTAGCAGCTAGCTAGTTTAAACTGCACGTCAAACATTGTTTTGGCGTGCATTTTGCTTTGAAAGCCGATCGCACAAACTGTCTTTAGTAATAGGCTTCTATCCGCAAAAAGAACGATTCGCCGCCCCCAGAAAACCTTTATTTATAGAGGTATAACTTAGAGGGATATGTTATGCCAACTCAACAACAAACTAATCCGGCTCAACATCAAGAACAGCAACCGGGCGTCGAAGCCCAAATGACGCCTGCACCTGAATCCTTTGCCTCCGAATATCGCGGTAGCGAGAAATTGCGCGGCAAAGTCGCCTTAATTACCGGCGGAGACAGCGGTATCGGGCGCGCCGTGGCTCTTGCTTTTGCTAAAGAAGGGGCGGACGTGGCGATCGGCTATCTCAACGAAGATGGAGATGCTAACGAGACTAAAGGGGCGATCGAACAACTCGGCCGCCGCTGTCTGGCGATCGCCGGAGACATCGGCGAAGAAAGCACCTGTCAAAACCTTGTGGAACAAACAGTTAAAGAATTCGGCCACCTCGACATCCTCGTCAACAACGCTGCGGAACAACATCCCCAAGAAAGCATCGAAGATATCACCGCCGAACAATTAGAGCGCACCTTCCGCACCAACATTTTCTCAATGTTTTACCTGACAAAAGCGGCTCTCAAACACCTCAAAGAAGGCAGTGCAATTATCAATACTACCTCAGTCACTGCCTACAAAGGCAACGAACAACTGTTAGATTACTCGTCCACAAAAGGAGCAATTGTTGCCTTTACTCGCTCTTTGTCTCAAAGTTTAGTTGAAAAAGGAATTCGCGTCAACGGAGTCGCTCCCGGCCCAATTTGGACACCGCTAATTCCGGCAACTTTCCCTGAAGACAAAGTTGCTAAATTTGGTACAGAAACACCCTTGGGACGAGCAGGACAACCCGATGAAGTTGCTCCCAGTTACGTCTTTTTAGCTTCAAAAGATTCGTCCTACATGACGGGTCAAATTTTGCATCCCAACGGCGGATCTGTGGTTAACGGATAGACACAAAGGACTTCAGTCCGCTTTTTTAAAGAAAGAAAGAAAGGACTAAAGTCCTCACTACGAACCTGGTTTGATCGTTCGGACTTTAGTCCTCTTATTGAAAAAAAGGACTAAAGTCCTCAGTACAAACCAGGTTTGTAGTAAGGACTTCAGTCCTGTTATTGTTGAAGCTTTGTGAGTTTTGACAAAACAGTAATCCCGCCAGGTTAGTAGCGGGATTGATTGGTTGCAGTTTAGCTATGCTCTAGTTTTACTAGAGTGGGAATTAGCGACCTGCTGAATTAGCTCATCTTAGCCATTTCTTGCTGAATGGTGTTCTTGGCTTCTTTGAATTGAGTAGCCATTTGTTCCATTTGTGCTTCGCTCAGGTTCCGGCGAATTTGAGGGAACATATCGTTTTCTTCTTCTTTTACGTGAGCCTGAACCGCTGTTTTGAGCTGTTGGATTTGACCTTTGAAATCAGAAGAACTGGGGTTGAGAGCCTTAATGTGGGCGAGCATTTGCTTCATTTCTGCTTGCTCGTTGTACAGTTGTTGAGTATCGCTGTAGTAGCTGCGGACTGCGGGATACACAATTTGTTCTTCTGCTTCTGCGTGAACGCTTAAGTCTTTGTAAAGTTGACCGAAGAATTCTTGCAGTTTTTGAGGATCTTCGGTTTTTTCGATTTCCATGAATATGGTATCGACTTTGCGGTGATCCATGGAGATGATTTCGGTGATGTTCATCTCTTCTTTGGTGCGGGTAACTGCACCGCCGATGATACCGCTCATGGCCGCCATCGCATCTTGGACGCGTGCCCAAACGCCTTGATCGGGGTCTTTTCCGGTGAGCTCGCGCACTCCCAAAATTTCCATAACTCCTTTGAGTTGTTCTTGGTGAGCGCGGTTTTCAAAGTTAACTGTGTTGAGGGGAACAATGGCGGCTTCGATGTCGGCGCCGACTACTTGAGCGGCTTTGTGAACTAACAAGCCGGCCATTGTTTGTTTGTGTTTGAGCAGTTCGTGCTGGGATACTTTTTCAAACAGTGTGAGTTCAGAACCTTTCATTAGTTTCTGAACTTCTTCGATCATTTTTGTGGTGGTTTCTTTAGGTTCGGATTGAACGCCGTATTGGATGATGGTGGTTTCCAATACGCCGAGGTTTTTGCGATCGTCCTCCAGCATATCCCGGAAGCGATCGCACAGTTCGGAGTCGTTGCAGGAATTGATGAACAATTGCTCGTTGGCGATCAGCAAGTTTTGCAGAGCTTTCATGTCTGCCAATTTCATCGCGATCGCTTGGCGCTTGGTATCTTCAAGGGTAGCTACCATCTGTCGTTTCTCCTCTCGATGTCTTTTGTGTTCTTACATCTCTTAATTTATGGAAATATTCTGATAACTTCCTCTTTCTGCCGACTGATTCGTTAATATCCCGCGCAACCTATTGACTTTTAACCCCCAAAATGGTAATAAACTAAGGCTCAAGGTTGTTTAAAAAAAAGTAAAAATTACTTCCTGAATGCCCGCTGACAACAGACAACTGACTTTTGTATCAATTAATCCCGATCGCACAGCAGTAAAGCGCTACCATAGTTGCAGCCGAAGTTAACTAAAGTTTAAGAAGAACTAGCTTGTCTCAACTGCTCGCTGCTTTAGAGTTCCCAGCCAATGTCTGGAAGCTGCACAATGGGTTAACGGTCATTCACCAGCAAATTGCAGCCACACCTGTGGTTGCGCTAGACGTGTGGGTGAAGGCTGGCGCTATGAAGGAGCCGGATGCTTGGTCTGGAATGGCTCATTTTCTAGAACACATGATATTTAAAGGGACGGAGGATCTCGCCCCGGGAGAATTTGACCGAGTAATCGAAAATCGCGGCGGTGTCGCCAACGCAGCTACAAGTCACGACTATGCCCATTTT
The DNA here is from genome assembly GCF_036700185.1 of Microcoleus sp. BM001215392. Classification (NCBI taxonomy): domain Bacteria; kingdom Bacillati; phylum Cyanobacteriota; class Cyanophyceae; order Oscillatoriales; family Microcoleaceae; genus Microcoleus; species Microcoleus sp. BM001215392. Next base: position 4,428 of record NZ_JAUBOJ010000384.1, read on the forward strand.
TATGTCAACGCCGGGGCAGATTATTTAGCAGAAACGGCGCAACCGCTAGCAGAATTGCTGCTGCGCGCTGCGATTCCCGATGCAGAATTCGATCGCGAGCGAGATGTGGTACTCGAAGAAATCCGCCAAGCTCAAGACGATCCAGATTGGCTGGGTTTCCAAGCCATGATGGAAACAGTTTACCAGCAGCATCCCTACAGGCGATCGGTACTGGGAACCCAAGAGTTGCTGATGTCGCGAACTCCCCACGAAATGCGGTGTTTTCATCGATCGCACTATCAGCCGGAAAATATGACTGTGGTGATAGTTGGCGGGATTGGCGAAGAAGAAGCCAGAGAGATCGCAGGGAAAGCATTCGATCGATTTTCCGACAGGTGGGATTGTCCGAAATTTATACCAGAAGCCGAACCGCCGTTAGTAGAAACTCGCCGTCAGGAACTCCGTCTCCCCCGATTGGAACAAGCACGGCTGATGATGGCGTGGATTGGGCCGGGAGTTGAACAGTTGCAAAATGCTTGCGGCTTGGATTTGCTCTCGGTGTTGCTCGCAGATGGGCGGAGTTCGCGCTTAGTCCGGGAACTGCGGGAAGAATTACAATTAGTAGAGGCGATCGAAAGCTCTTTTTCGCTACAACGGGAATCGAGTTTGTTTACTATTTGTGCTGTCTTGGAAGCGGAAAATGTCGAACAGGTGGAAGCTCGGATTTGCGATCGACTTTGGGAATTGCAAATTGACCCAGTTTCTGAGCAGGAACTGATGCGCTGTAAGCGTTTGCTGTGCAACGATTTTGCTTTCTCCCTCGAAACGCCGGGACAGTTAGCTGGTCTTTACGGATATTACAGTACGATCGCTACTGCCGAATTAGCCCTCAGCTATCCTACCAGGATTCAGGCATTTAAGCCATCAGACCTCCAACGGCTAGCTCAACAATATCTTTCTCCGCGGCGCTACGCGGCTGTGGTGCTCAAACCAGTCTGATTGTTAAATCTGTGAAAATAAATATCTTTTGTACCGGATAAATCTTGGTTTGTCCGGGGTTTTCAGTGTTCCGCCCGCATCCAACCAGGTAGATGTTGTTACATAGAGAGGTTGTGGCTCAGGCCTTTCTGCGATCGGCGCGCACCCTACCGGATAGATTTTGTTACATTGAGATGTCGTGCTTCAAGCTCTACTGAGTCTGACAGCAGACAAGATCCAAATGGAAAATAGCAAAATGGCGATCGAGTAATTATCAATTACCTTTTTCCCAATTACCCATTCCCGATTACCAATTACCAACTAAATTAATCATGAAAAATGAAATTCAGCGCACGGTTTTAGACAACGGTATGGTTGTCTTAGCATCAGAAAATCCAGCAGCAGATATTATTGCGGCTAGGATATTTCTGCGCGCCGGTAGCCGCTGCGTACAGCCCGAACAAGCAGGATTGTGTCACTTGCTGTCGGCGGTAATGACCAAGGGAACCGATCGCCTGTCTTCGCTAGAAATTGCCGAACGTGTAGAATCGGTAGGAGCCAGGTTGAGTACCGACTCGACTACAGACTACTTTTTAGTGAGTTTGAAGACGGTTGTTGCCGATTTTCAGGACATTTTGGAGTTGGCGGCCGAATTGATGCGATCGCCCACTTTCCCGGAAGCTGAAGTCGAACTCGAACGCCGGATTGCGATATCGGCAATTCGATCGCAACAAGAACAACCATTTGCGATCGCCTTCGAGCAATTGCGACACGCCATGTATCAGGAACATCCCTATGCTTTCTCCACCTTGGGCACGGAAGCTACAATGTCAAAGCTCACCAGAAACGAGCTCGAACAGTTCCACAAAACCTATTTCCGTCCCGACAATGTAGTTATTTCGGTAGCCGGCAGAATATCTACCGAAGATGCGATCGCCCTGATCGATCGTACTTTTGGCTCCTGGAAAGCGCCTTTAACACCCCTGCCTACTTTAACTGTCCCCCCCCTCACAGCCTCCCCACAATCCGTGGCTAAAGCGCAAGATACCCAGCAATCAGTGATTATGCTGGGCTACCTCGCACCCTCAGTCAAAAATCCCGACTATGCAGCGATTAAGTTGCTGAATACCTATTTGGGTAACGGTTTGTCGAGCCGATTGTTTGTGGAATTGCGGGAAAAGCGGGGCTTGGCTTACGATGTTTCCGCGCTCTACGCCACGCGCCTAGACACCGCTCAGTTTGTGGCGTACATGGGTACGGCGCCCGAAAATACGGTGACTGCTTATGAAGGATTGCGCACTGAGGTCGATCGACTAGCCAACATCCAACTCGACGAAGAAGAATTGCAAGCTTGCAAGAATAAAATGCTCGGTCAATATGCTTTAGGAAAACAAACTAATTCGCAAATTGCTCAAGTTTTAGGTTGGTATGAAATCCTGGAATTAGGAATTAAATTTGACCAGGAATTTCAAGCAGAAATTGCAGCAGTTACGACTGCGGAAGCTCAGGAAGCTGCTAAGAAATACTTCATCGAACCGTATGTTTCTCTAGTTGGGCCGGAGGCGGCGATTCAGGAATTGGGTGTAGCTGCGGCTGTTTGTTGAGGAATTGGGCGAGTTAAGTAAGGTGCGTCAGATTGGGTGATTTGGGCGATCGACCAACATTCACGCTCTGACGCACCCTAC
>NZ_JAUBOJ010000385.1:0-7053 GCF_036700185.1 Microcoleus sp. BM001215392
CTGATTGACCCAAGGGGTAAAGCAGGAACACCGATACAAACACGGCTATAGGGCCGGTGAATGCTAGGGCGTTGTAGGGGCGGATGCCGACTAAACGGGAGATTTCGATCTGACGCAGGCAGAACCCGATCAGTGCGAAAGCGCCGTGGAGGGCGACAAATGCCCACAGTCCGCCGAGCTGGAACCAGCGGGTAAAGTCCCACTGTGCTTCGGGGCCCCACAGGAATAGGAGGGAGTGTCCGAGGCTGTTGGCTGGGGTGGAGACTGCTACGGTGAGGAAGTTGGCTCCTTCGAGGTAGGAGCTTGCCAAACCGTGGGTGTACCAGGATGTAACGAAGGTGGTTCCTGTCAACCAGCCACCGATCGCCATGTAGGCGCAGGGGAATAGCAAGATACCAGACCAACCTACGAAAACGAAACGGTCGCGTTTGAGCCAGTCGTCGAGTACATCAAAGATGCCTCTTTCGGTCTGGGCGCGTCCGACTGCGATTGTCATTACGCAAATCTCCAAATAGATATAATTACAACGGATCTGTGTCTAGTCAGATTCTCCAACTGTTACCTGTGCTAAGCAGAAAACAAGTTGGATTATGAACAGACTTTACTTTTCTTTACCGTAATCACGATTATAGGGGTAATTCTTTACAAGAGCAAGCATTTCTTAATAATTTTTCCGGATCGTCAGTGATTCCCTGAGTCTCGGGAGTCCGGGAAGCCCCGGAAGCCCCCAAAGTTCATCGTCGGCATTTCGGAACTTCTACTATATATACTGAAGATAGAGCTCCAAAGTTAGGTTTTTAAGACTATATGTTCAGCATTGACATCATTGTAAAGAACACGCCCGTCTCGCTTTCGGTGCAGCGGAAGTTGGAAGAGGACGCTGTGACTGTTTACCAGCAGGTTCTGGAGGCGATTCGCAACTCCCAACCGCAAATTTTGGAACTCACCTGCGAGAAAAATTCTGAGAAAAAGGTCGCTGTGCTCAGCAGCGAGATTTCTGGGGTGGTGGTTTCTCAGAAATCGGGGACTTCATCTACGGGCAGATCCCCGGGTTTTGTCTCGATGTCGGCGGCGACGGCGGAATGAGGGCTGGGGGTGTTGATGCCGAGATGAGCCAGTCAGCCGTTGCTGTGCGGGATTTGGGTTTTTGCTGGCCGTCGGGCGATCGAGTTTTGCAAGGTTGCTCTCTCGATGTACCCAAGGGCGAGTTTTGGATGCTCTTGGGTACTAACGGCAGCGGCAAATCTACGCTGCTGAGGCTGATGGCTGGGCTGCTGCACCCCCAGTCGGGCGAAATTGACCTGGCTGGGCGGGTGGGTTTTGTGTTTCAAAACCCGGATCACCAGTTGGTGATGCCGACGGTGGGTGCGGATGTGGCTTTTGGTTTGGTGGAGGAAAAGCTTTCTAACCTTCAGGTGCGGGCGAGGGTAGCTGAGGCTTTGGAGGCTGTGAATTTGCTGGATTTGCAGCGGCGGCCGATCTATGCTTTGAGTGGGGGGCAGAAACAGCGGATTGCGCTTGCGGGTGCGATCGCCCGTCACTGTGAAATTTTGCTGTTGGATGAACCTACGGCTTTGTTAGATCCTGATTCGCAGTTGGATTTGGTGGCGGCGGTGCAGCGGTTGGTGAAGGATCGCGGGATTACGGCTTTGTGGGTGACTCACCGTTTGGATGAGTTGAATTACTGCGATGGGGCTTTTTTGTTGGAGAAGGGCCAAGTTGTCGATCGCGGAGATCCGGCGCGTTTGAAGCAGCGGTTGATGCAAAATTCCGATGTTTAGCTGTTAAGCAACGGAGGACACGACAATACCGTTTCCCTACCCCGAAATAATCGCTATAGCACCATCAAAAAATCAATCTCGGAATCCTCGCGCAACCAAGCATTTGCCCAAATTGTATCGGCTTCCGACAGCGCTGGTATGACTTCCCAGTTGCGATAATCTATCTTCAGGTCATAACTGGCGATGTCGTAAATTTGAGTGAATAATTCCTGCAAATCGATGATAGGTTCGATGTCGTCCGATCGCAGTGGGAGAGGAAAAGCTGGCATCGGATTCTGCACGTTAAAAGCGTACAAATCTGCTCTGGGACGGCGATTTCCCCGACACACCAAAACGCTATAGTGGCTTTCCACATTATTGCCAATGATTGGCATTTTTTGACCGCGCCGCAATAAATCTATTTCTATTAAATGAGTGCGGCTACCTAAAATTTCTTCTCTCTTTTCTTCGTACATTTGTCGTCCTTTTCCTGTGCGCTTATTGCTAGGCGATAGGATTTCAATAACTGTAATCAATTCTTCGTTTCCCCTTTCTCTAATTTCTAAATAGCCTTCCCGAACCTGGTAGGGCATGGGAATATTTACTGTCAATGGTTGTGTTGGTGGCTCTGCAACAGCTACGTTTGATGTGATTAATTCGGTTTTGGTTTTTGGCTGAATTACATTTACATCAGGAATGCCAATTGATAAATTGTCGTCAGCCGTTTCATAGATTCTCACTTCCAACGAAACTAAATACTTAGGGCGCAGTTGGGGAGACAAAAATCTAAAAATTTCACTAATTAACAAGTGGTGTAGGGCCGGCCATAGTTCGGGATGCTCTAAATACGGGTCCATACCGGGAAAGGGAGATGGCATTGATTTGACTCCTTGACTCAAGTCTATTTACAGTTTAGCAAAATTAGTCCGTCGGGGGTTTAAATCCCCGCCGGAATATCGCAACAAATGCAAGATATCAGTTCGATCGCATTAAACTTTGATCGCCAATTGTGCCGGAATTGGAACGCTGTTTTCATCCAACACAGACACCGCATTTACGAACACAATTGTATGCGGGACTGTCGGCATTAAGCGGCGCAGCGCATTTAGGTAAGATTCGGCATCGCGGCGGCGGGCGAAACGGGCGACTGTTAACCGCTGACAGTTGGGGAGGTGGCGAATTAGATGCCACGGTTGAAGTCGATCGCGATATGTCGATTGTTTTGGTATCATAGGAAAATCCTTCCCACTTTTGTGGGTGGTGAATGAAAGGCGATCGCTCTTGATTTCTCAGGTCGGAGGGCGATCGCTAATTTGATAATATTCATCTTATGATACGTTCGTATCGACTGTCAAGTGCAAGATGGGGCTAATTAGGTTGCGGGTTCGAGAACTAGCGGAAGAGAAGGGTTGGACGCTTAAAGAGGTTTCTGAGCGATCGGGCATTCCTTACAGTACGGTTAGAAGCTATGCCCATTCTCCCAAGTTGGCAACTGTAGATTATACGGCTTTGAACAAATTAGCCCGTGCGTTCGATATTGCGATCGAGGATTTAGTTGAGATTTTGGAACAGTAAACTGATTTGTCCATCGCGCGGGTTTTTTGCGTTTGTTGCCACAGTCCGTCGGGGGTTTAAACCCCCGTCTCATAGCGCAAGTCGTCTGAAGACGACTGAAAGGGATCTCGATTTCAGCTTCAATTCTTTTTCAATTTGCGATCGCTCCTTTCTTCAATCTTGTTTAAAATTGTTTGAATCGTTCCTTTCTTCAGTCCACAAAGCGTGGACTTTCGCTATGAGGCAGGGGTTTAAACCCCTGCCGGAATCTGGACATAACCTTAAATATCTTCAACTCCAGAATAAGACTGACGCACGGGTGGCCAGAAACCGGGTTTTTGCGGGAATACTTCGTTACAGCCTGCAAACTCGGTAAAAACCCGGTTTCTCTGACGAAGCGCGCAAATTTCGATCGCCCTTTCTAAAAATCGCCAAAATCTTCAATCCCTTTCTCGATCGCCAAAAGTGCGTGAAGCGTAGCTATCCCGTAGGGAATCGGCCCTGCCAGTCTTGATGAAAACCCGCTAGTTGATGCTAAAAAATCTGCGATCGCCCTTATCAGATATTCAATTTCTTTTTCTAAGTTTTCCTGCAACTTCTGTTCCACTTCCAATTCAATTTGCGATCGAAGTTTTGCCTCAATTTCCCGTTCTAATTTTTCGCGTAACTCATCATCCCGTGCTTTTTCCCTTTGTTGTTGTTTTTCGTTAGAAATTTCAACTCTTTTCCTTATTTCCTCCTCCGCAAGCTGAATATTTTCTTCAATTGGCATACCATCGCCAGTCACTAAGGGAGGCATCGTTGTCCACTTCAGACTCGGATGGTGAAATAATGCCTCAATAGCCTCCATATCGTCCCGGTGCGTTAGGACATATTTCCTGAGATCGGGAACGCTCATTTCTTTAAAGTTCGGTTTCATTTATAAAACTCCAGTCTCCAGAGGGGAATACTCTAATTTGCAATTCTTCGCCTGCAAAAATGTAAACTTCGCGACTTCGTGGGTTAAAACGGAATAGTTGGATGTCTCGGTAGCAGTTAGACAACATCTGGCACACGCGCAGACAGGTTTGGGCTTGTTCGTCAGTAGGATTAATCGATCGTTCCTCAATTGTGGCACAAACTTTAGGATATAATATAGCCTACGTATAGGAAGCCAGAAACCGGGTTTTTTGGATAAGATTCGTGACAGCGCCAAGACTCGGTAAAAACCCGGTTTCTTTGTCGGAGTGCATAAGTCCCGATCGAATTAGTGCGATCGCAAATTCTAAAAATCGCAAAAATCTTCAATCCCTTTCTCGATTAGTAATCCGCAATGTGGAATACTAGGTTACGCAACCTCTTCTAACTCAGCAATATATTCAGCTTCATAGTTTTCTATTAAAACACCAATAACATCCATCATCGAAGCAAGAGGATGGCTTTCATCCTCGCCCACTTGATCGATTAGGCTATCTAGAAGCTGGACTAAATGCTCGTATTCTTCTTCCGTGCCAGGGACAAAAACCGTTTTAGAAATAGATGACCAAGCAGCAATTGTTCGATCTATATCAAGATTTTGCATCATTCTTTCCACCTCTCTTCATCATATTCTGCGTGAGTTAATACAGCTCGAATGTAGATTTTATTCCGATTGTAATGAATAGCAGCAATGAGTCTAACTTTATTTCCTCCTATGTTGAATACAGTCAATTTCCCTACTCGATCTGCCGATGGAAATAGTTCGCGGAGTTCAACGAAGGTCGCAAATTCATTTTGTTTGACAAGTTTGTACCACTGAACCAAGGAATTTTGTGTATCTGGATGAAGTTTAGCAAACTCATTAAGCCGTTTGCGGGTAATTATGTGCATATTAATTTGCTCATGCCTCCTCCTCTTTAATTCTTGGCGTTTTACTCAGCATGACATATACGCTTTGAGTAATTCCAGTTTATCAAATTCCAGAAAAAAAGGGAGAAATTCTCACTCTCCCCTCCTCCCCGCGCCGGAAACGGCACTGCCGTTTCCCTTACTTCATCTCATATCCAAACAAATTCGGATCGACTTCTCCCAAATTCAAATCTGCCAATCCATACTCAGCCCAACGCCGCTGAACCATCGCCGTCATATCAGGATCGGATTCCAAAGGTTCCCCCCATTCGTGATCGGTTTCCGGCGGCATCTTCGTAGTAGCATCAATTCCCATTCTGCCGCCTAAACCAATCTTTTCACTGGCAAAATCCAAACTATCAAAGGGCGTATTTGGCAAAATAAATACATCTCGAACTGGGTCAACTTTAGAACTAATTGCCCACACGACTTGACGCGGGTCGCGAATGTTGATACTTTTATCGACAACAATCACAAACTTGGTGTAAGTAAACTGCGGCAATGCACTCCAAAATGCTAAAGCAGCCCTGCGCGCTTGACCGGGATATGCTTTATCGATCGAGATAATTGCAGCTTTGTAACTCAGGGCTTCCATCGGTAGGAAGAAATCGACTATTTCCGATACTTGCTGCCGCAAAATAGGAGTATAAATGCGATTTAGGGCGATCGCCATCATCGCTTCTTCTTTGGGCGGGCGGCCGCTAAATGTGGTTAAATAAATCGGGTCTTTGCGGTGCGTCATGCAATTGAATCGTACCAAGGGCGAATCTTCCACGCCGCCGTAATAACCCATGTGGTCGCCAAAAGGCCCGTCGGGTAACATTTCCCCCGGTGTAATCGTTCCTTCTAATACGATTTCCGAGTCTGCGGGTACTTCTAAATCTACGGTTTTGCACTTCGCTAAACTTACGCCGGAACCGCCGTAAAGTCCCGCAAATAACCATTCCGACAAGTCTACGGGAATTGGGGTTGCCGCTGCGAGGATGATTAGCGGGTCAACTCCCAGGGCGATCGCAACTTCCAACTTTTTACCAGCTTGTGCAGCTTTCCGCAAGTGCCGCGCGCCGCCACGGACAGATAACCAGTGTACAGTCATCGTGTTTTTTGACTGCAACTGCAACCGATAAACGCCCACATTCGGGGTACCCGTTTCGCAATCCTTGGTAATTACCAAACCGAGGGTGATAATTTTGCCCGCATCTCCCGGATAGGGGCGAATCATCGGGATTTTGTTCAAATCGACGCCTTCTCCCTCAAATACCACTTGCTGACAAGCTGGGAAGAAGTCGCGACTTGGTTTGGCTTTCACTACGTCGAACAGGACTTTGCCGAATTCTATAGCTTGGGAAATCTTTTTCGGCGGTTTGGGCTGTTGTAGCATACCTAATTTTTTGCCGAGTTCTTCAAGTTCGATCGGCTTTTCCATGTTCATCGCCCAGCAAACCCGTTCTTCGGTACCCAACAGGTTAATCGCGACGGGGAATTCTGCCCCTTTGACGTTCTCAAACAGCAATCCGGGGCCGCCTTTGACCAGCATTTGGTTGGAAATTTCAGCAATTTCGAGGTCGGAATCGACTAAAGCGCTGATCCGGCGCAGTTGTCCTCTGTCTTCTAGCAGTTTGAGGAAGCCTCGCAAGTCTCTAGCCATTTTTTTTAAGATTTGTTAACGTTATCTATTTATTATGAGGGCCGTCGGGCTGTTTGCGATCGAGTCGCAAATACGCCGAAAGCCTGAAACGTAGACGGCCCTTGAAACTAAGTTTACAAAAACCAAGAATCGGAACAAGCCAGGTGTAAAGAAAATAAGCTGCTTTTTATCAGAAAGAATTGGTTGAAAGCCCGCCCGCCCGATCGGGATCAATTAAAATCAGAC
>NZ_JAUBOJ010000386.1:0-7039 GCF_036700185.1 Microcoleus sp. BM001215392
ACTTCAGTCCTCTCTGGTTGGAAGAGGACTGAAGTCCGAACGATCGAACCTGTCAGGGCGATGCTTTTTCCGTCTTCCGACTGATGGCAATTTTTCCAGCTAGTCCAACAATAATAATATGAACAAAATAGAGCGTCTTGCCACTCTCAACCGCATCCGCAAACTCAGCCGCCTGATGGATACCGCCATTGGCATCCCCGGTACTAAATTTCGCATTGGTTTAGATCCGATTATCGGTTTAGTTCCGGGTGCTGGAGATATAGTAGATACTGCGTTTTCTGCCTACTTAATTTATTTGGCAACTCAATTCAACCTTCCCCAAAAAACCCTCGGGAAAATGATTTACAATATTGGTTTAGAAGCAGTTATCGGCTCAGTGCCTTTAGTCGGGGATATCTTCGATGCTTTCTATAAGTCAAACATGAGAAATCTGGCGCTTTTGGAAGCGCACCTCGAAGCAGAGGAACCGGAATTAGCAGCAGTTGCAGAACCTATTCATGAATCGATTAAACTCTAGGTTTGTAGTGAGGACTTTAGTCCTTGATGGATGCGGACTCGCATTCCGAACGATCAAACCTTTTTCAAGATTGTAGTGAGGAATGCGAGTCCTTGATGGATGCGGACTCGCATTCCTCACTACAAACCTTTAAATATTATCGGGAAAGCTCGCCTTTACAAAAATTCACGAAAGCATTAACATCTTCTTCTTTAGTATTAAAAGCTGTTACCAGTCTGACAGTAGAGTTATCCCACCGATAAAACTGAAAACCATGACTCAAAGCTGCTGCAATTACCGATTCGGGAAGCTGCATAAAAATCTCGTTAGCTTCGACGGGATGGCAAAACTTGACTCGATCAACTCCGGCCAAACCTTGGGCTAATTTAACTGCCATCTTGTTTGCATGAACCGCATTTGTTAGCCACAAATCATCAGTTATATATGCTTCCAACTGCGCCGATAAAAACCGCATTTTTGAGAACAGATGCCCGCTGCGCTTGCGGTAAAATGGGAAAGTCTTTGCTAATTCTTGATTGAAAAATACCACAGCTTCCGCAGCCATTGCGCCGTTTTTTGTCGCTCCAAATGAGAGAATATCCACACCTGCGCGCCAAGTAATCTCCGCAGGAGCACAGCCCAAACTAGCAACAGCGTTAGCAAACCGAGCTCCATCCATGTGTAGGTGCAAATTGTGGCGGCGCACAACTTCCGAAATCTGGGCAATTTCTGCTGGATTGTAGACTGTGCCGGCTTCTGTGGCTTGCGTGATGCTGACGGCGGCGGGCTGTACGTGGTGGACGACTCCTGCACCAGCGCGATCGACTGTTTCATCTAAAGTCTCTGCCTCGATCTTACCATGATTTCCTGTTACACTCACTAACTTTGCACCGCCAGTAAAAAATTCCGGCGCACCGCATTCATCCAGATTAATATGAGATTGGGCGTGACAGTAAACAGCTCCGTAGCTCGGAGTCATCACCGCCAAGGCTAAAGCATTAGCAGCAGAACCAGTTGCTACAGGAAAAACAGTCACCGATGTCTCGAACAAATCTGAGAATTTAACTTGCAAACGCTCAGTATATTCATCATCTCCATAGGACATCACAGCACCGCAATTAGCCGCTGCAATCGCGTCCATAATCTCTGGCGAAACCCCGGCTGCATTGTCGCTACAAAAATTCATTTAAATAATTGGTAAACACAATCTATAATATAACTCAACAGTCAAAACTCAACCGTCAAGCATTAAAACAAGAGGAACTATGGCAGAATACCGCAAAATAGAATACCGCATTGGCAAAGACGGCAAAATTACCGAAACCGTCCTCAACGCCACTGGTTCGAGTTGTACTGAAACCACCGCCGGAATTGAAAAAGCCCTCGGAAAAGTAGAATTTCAAGACTTGCTACCTGAATACTACGAAGGCCAAGAAAATTTGACCGCCCAACAAACGCAGACTTTAAAACAAGTTTAGAAAAATTAACAATGTTCTATCTCCTCGGCGTAACAGTTGATACAACAACAGTGCCGGCCTTTAGTATCGCGCTAGCTGTCGGGGGCATTTTTCTAATTGTAGTCTACCTTTATGCTGCATCCGAAGCCGGAGATGCGATCGACTTTAAGTACGATAAAATCCTCCGGGAACGCATGAATCAGCTAAATATCGTAGATTGGCAAGATTTAGGCAAGCAAGCAGGCTTAAGTCGCTTCGGGGTGCGCTTAGTGCGGCAGGGAGACGTGGGAAAACTCACAGTAGACAAACTGCGGCGGCTGGCAACTGTGCTAAATTTGAATTTCCAGGAATTCGATCGCACTTTAAACGCACTGCCAATATCGGCTACAATCACCACGAATCCCAGCGAAATCGAAGAATTGAAACAGCAGTGTTTCCGGTTGCGCGAAGAATTGCAGCAGCAAAAAACTCAATTAACTGCCGATTTTCGCCGCGCTACCTTTGAGCAATTGCAGACTTTGTTAACCAGCTATCCCAGCGCACGCAAAATGGCAGAAGCCAAGCCGGAAATGCCCGCCAAAAATCTTTCGGCTCTTTTTACTCCCCTAGAAAACCTCTTGTCAAGTTGGAATTTTGAAACAATCGGTTCAGCTTGGGAACAAACGCCTTACAATCCGCAGTTGCACCAGCCGGATATTGAAGATATAACAGAAGGAGAATTAGTTTATGTTAGATTTGTAGGATATCGGAATGGACAGGAAATTCTGGCCCCGGCTAAAGTTAGCCGCACTCTTCCAGCGGGTATAAAAAATTAACTAACCTACACCATGCACAGCCATAAATAGAGTAGATGCTTCCCTGAAGAGCGAATTAACTGCATCCTGCCAATAACCTCAAAAATTCAATCAAAAATCTACCAGATAAAATCTATAATAGACATGGTTACAGTTGCAATTGACTTCGGTACCAGCAACACAGTTGTTTGCATTCTCAACCCGGACACGCAAATAGCCGAAACTTTGAGGTTGGGCGAGATGTCTAGGATTTTTCAACTAAAGAATTCTAGCGGAGATATTCTAGAAATACCTGTAGTTCCGACTTGTGTATTTGTGAAAAATCCGGGGGAGTTGGTATTGGGAGAAAAAGTGCGCTCCCAGCGTCTGGCTCAATCCCAGCCCGGCCGTTTTTTCAAAGCTTTTAAACGCGACTTAGCCGCCGATTTTCAGCCTCCAGCCAGGAATATTGACGGCGAAACTTACACGAGTGAATCAGTAGCAGAACAGTTTATCAAAACTATTTACAAACAATTATTTAACCAAAATATTCAACCAAAAAAACTAATTTTTACAGTACCAGTAGGAGCCTTTGAGCGATATTTGGATTGGTTTCGCGACTTGGCAGAAAATTTAGGAGTTGAGGAAGTTCAGCTAATCGATGAATCCACAGCCGCCGCCCTGGGATATGCAATAAAACGACCCGGTTCTTTAGTTTTAGTAGTAGATTTTGGCGGCGGAACTTTAGATTTAAGTTTGGTGCGCACTGCTGTTACCCCCCCCTTACCCCCCCGAAGCCCGGGGGAAACAAATCTTGCTCCCCCCCGAAGCCCGGGGGGGCTGGGGGGGTTGCGCGCCGAAGTATTGGCAAAATCCGATGCTTACATCGGCGGCGAAGATATTGATATCTGGATTGTTGAAGATTATTTGCGGCAAATTGGTTCGTCGCGAGCCGAAGTCGGCGGCGTGGGCTGGCAAAATTTATTAGAAATAGCCGAAAAGTTAAAAATCCAAGTTTCTCAAGTTAATGAGGCGAAGGAAAGTTGGTTTGACGATGAAAATTTTATGTCTTATGATTTGCAGCTAAACCGAGATAAACTTGAACAAATTTTGGAATCTCGGCAGTTGTTGGAACAATTGCGGGAATGTTTAGATGAAGTGCTGAGTATTGCGCTGGGAAAAGGTATCAGTAAAGCAGATATAGAACAAGTTTTGCTGGTAGGAGGAACTTCTCTGATTCCGGCTGTATCTAATTTAGTTGTTTCCTATTTTGGGCGGCAAAAAGTCAAAAGAGATAAGCCTTTTGAAGCTGTAGCCCACGGCGCTTTAGCTTTGACACAATTGGCGAGTGTTGACGATTATTTGCGGCACAGCTATGCAATCCGTCTCTGGGAACCTTATGCTAAAGCTTATGCTTATTCGCCGATATTTAGCAAAGAAATGAAGTATCCGTGTGAAAGTTCCGAAGAGTTGACGTTACAAGTTGCTATTGAAGGGCAAAGGGAAATTCGGTTAGATATTGGCGAAGTTGCCCAGGTGTCGCAAGCAGAGGTTACTTTTAACGAAAAAGGGCAAATGACGAGCAGTTTGCTCAACAAACACAGCGATTTTCGTTCTTTGGAAAGCCACCACCAGGAGGTTTGTGTGGCGCATTTGAATCCGCCGGGAGTTTTGGGGATCGATCGGGTTTCGGTGAGTTTTGAGGTGGACGAGAGGCGGGTGTTGTTGGCTACGGTGCGGGATTTGGTGACTGGTCAGGTGTTGGTGGCTAAAGGGGCGATCGCCAAACTGCAATAGTGATACAATTTTTAGTAAGTTGTTTCACGAAGATAAGATTCGGCGATTGAAATCGCTCCTAGACAAACGAAGTCCGCCTCTGCGGACTGAAGAGTGAAGAAGGATTTCACCAATGGCATACAGCGATTTTACTACGATTTCAAAAGTGCGATCGGCTTTTAACCTCACCGTTGATGAAAAAACGGTGTTGTTTGCTGATGTAGATGCGATCGCACCTAGCGACTATCTCAAAACCACTTTAACAGAATACATCCCCCTTGCCACCGCGATCAATACGGAAAAAGCGCGATCGGAATTAATTATTGCACCCATATTACTAGAAGTGCGCCGCATCTTAAACTTCCAAATCGGCTTTTTTTCCGGTACTGAATTTAATGCCGACCCCAAAAGCGGACTTAACGGCTATTGCGACTATATTCTCACCGCATCTAATGACTTGTATGAAATCCGCACACCAGTTATCACTTTAGTAGAAGCCAAAAATGAAAATATTAAAAGTGGACTCGGACAGTGCATCGCTGAAATGTTGGGAGCTCAGCTATTTAACCAGCAGCAAAATGATGAAATTGAAGCGATTTACGGCTGCGTTACTACTGGGAATGCTTGGAAATTTCTAAAATTAGTAAATCAAACAGTCTTTATCGATTTGACAGACTATTATATCAAGGAAGTTGACAAAATCCTCGGAATTATCGCAAAACCTTTACGCAAAAGTTAAGTCTCTCAAATTTATGCCGCGATGAAAAAGCAACAAAATAAATTCAGCCACCTCACAGCAATTGAAAGAATTTACCTGTCATTTCCGGCAAGATTTTTATTAGAGCAAAACTTGCTTCAAGCTAAAGTTTTAGATTTTGGGTGCGGCTTCGGGAGTGATGTTAAATTGTTGCAGCAAAAAGGCTTTGATATTACAGGTTACGACTCTTATTATTTTCCAGAATTCCCCCAACATAAATTTGATACAATCATTTGCTTTTATGTTTTAAATGTTTTGTTTCCCGAAGAACAAGCGAATGTGCTGATGGAAGTCTCACACCTGTTAAAACCAGGAGGTAAAGCATATTTTGCCGTGAGAAGGGATATCAAAAAAGAAGGTTTTCGAGAACACTACGTACACAAAAAACCTACCTATCAGTGCATTGTCAAACTTCCATTTAAGTCGTCTCTCTTAAATGAGTCTTGCGAAATCTACGAATACGTGCATTACAACCATCAAAGAAATTCCACGAATAACTGCATATTCTGCAATCCGTACAAAAACCTAACTTTACTGACAGAATCAGCGACAGCCTATGCAATATTTGACGGTTATCCCGCCAGCCAAGGTCATGTTTTAATTGTTCCCAAACGTCACACTGCCAATTATTTTGAATTGCCGTTTCGAGAGCAATCGGCTTGCTGGTTTATGGCGAATAAGGTGCAAGAGATGTTAATTAAAGATTTTAAGCCTGATGGTTTTAATGTGGGTATCAATATTAATAAAGATGCTGGTCAAAGTCGCAATCACGCTGCGATTCATGTTATCCCCCGCTACAGGGGCGATGCGGCTGGAAATAAAGGCGGAATTAGATGTGTGATTCCTCAAGTTAAAAATAAAAATTAGGAATTTGTGAAAGGATTTTTTTTAACCGCAGAGGCGCAGAGAAGGCGGAGAAACAGAGAAGAAAGAAATTTATAATTTTTGTAATGATTATTATATTTGAGCAAAGGGCGAGCAAAATAGAGTTAAAATGTGTTTGCCAAGTCTCAAACTACACATTAGCAGTAATTTGGTGTTCTGTTTATGTCTAAGCGCAAAAAGCAAGAATGGCTCAAGGAAACCCTAGAGCTCAAAGAAGACCACAATTGGAAATCTCAGCCCGGAACTCGCATCTTTGTCGCTGGAAGAGGTGCAGTCCGCTTTGATGTCCCCCAAGATTGGCATTTTGAACCGGATACCAAGTCGTTCCGGTTTACGGACAAGAAACCGCCGGATGATGATTGTTGTTTGGAGGTTTCGTTTAATTTGTTACCTCCTAACAATTGGGCTGATTTTCCCCTGGTGCCGCTATTACAGAAGATAGTTGAAGATGATACCAGAAATCCGATCGATCCTGGGGATATTATCCAATTGAAGCGGCAAACTGCTCGGGTTGTTTGGACTCAATTTAAGTTTATCGACCCTCCCGAACAGCGGGAAGCTTATTCGCGAATCTGTATCGGATTGGGTTCTAATGTTCAGTGTTTGATTACTTTTGACTATTGGGTTGATGATGCTGAACGTTTGACTCCTGTCTGGGATACGGTGATGGACTCGCTGGTTTTGGGTTTGTTTATTAGTGACCCTCGAACGGGTTTTGCACGGCCTGATTAGATATATGCAGGGTTGGAAGCTTCGGGTTTTGTGGGTGTGTATCCCTGAGTTCTTGAAGAAGTCGGGGATCTCAAATAATTGACGATCGCAATTTTGATACATTTGAGCCGCTCGGTCGATCGTGAAAATGCTATAATAATTAACAAGTTATGCTTAGGGAGAC
>NZ_JAUBOJ010000387.1:0-7034 GCF_036700185.1 Microcoleus sp. BM001215392
CAGTTGTCAGTTGTCAGTTGTCAGTTGTCAGTTGTCAGTTGTCAGTTGACAGTTGTCAGTTGTCAGTTGTCAGTTGTCAGTTGTGACTCGCTGGGGGCTGCAAATAACCAATGCCCTGCGCAGGCCGATGCCCTGCGCAGGCCCATCCCTCCGCTTCGCTTCGCCCTGCGCGGGCCCATGCCCTGCGCGGGCCCATGCCCCATGCCCAATTCCGCAAATGAGCTCGTTCCGAAGGCGATTTGTCACAGGGCGGGCGATCGAGCTAAACTGAGAACTGAGGTCAACTTCGATCGGAAGCAGCCCTCAAACTTCTTGGAAGAAACTGTTTCATCTAGGAGTGGGTCAAGCCCACTTTTTTTGTTGCATAAGTCGCAGCCAAACGGGTTCTGGCACCACACCCGCAAGTTGAAGACAAACAGCCGCGGGCGACGCCACCAAGTCATCCGCCGACTAAAAAGCAGAAAAAAGATGTCAGAATTTAAACCCCACAAGCTCACCCTCGGGCTTGAAACTCTGACATCTTTTTCTGGGATTACCAATCCATTTCAAGGTTCCTAGCCTCATATATTGCGGTCAAAAACCAGGTCAGTCGATTTTCCATTTGAGATTTTCCATTCTAGATTTACTCTGGCATTGAATCTGGGATCGCCGACTGCCTTCTAAAATTTTTTGCTCTCCCCTCCGGGCCCTGCGGAGGCTTGTCTCCGTTTTTTGGGGGAGTCAAAGCAAAGCAATCTCAACACCTGATTTTTCCTTACTGTGTCCGAGTTCAGGAGTTTTAACTTAAATATTCGATATGACTCATCCCCTAATCCCACAAATCATTGACTTAGCTACCCCCGTTGCGGAAACACTGGGATTGGAAGTAGTGGGAGCAGTATTTCACACCAACCAAAATCCTCCCGTCTTGCGGGTAGACATCCGCAACCTCCAGCAAGACACGGGTTTAGCAGACTGCCAGCGGATGAGCACAGCTCTGGAAGCCGAGTTAGATGCAACCGACATCATCCCCGACGCCTACGTGCTAGAGATTTCCAGTCCCGGAATATCGCGATTGCTCAGCAGCGATCGAGAATTCATTACCTTTAAAGGTTTCCCCGTGACAGTAACAGCCGCCGAACCCGACTCGCGAATCAAAGAGTGGAAAGGACTACTGGTAGGCCGGGATGAAACAGTGGTTTATCTCAATCAAAAAGGGCGACAAATTAAAATTTCCCGCCCTCAAATTGCCAAAGTTGAACTCGACGAAGGAAAGCAGTAGTCAAGGTAAATTTTGAGTCTTGAGTTGTAGGAGCGGTGCCGTTGGGCTGAGCAGGTCGAAGCCCCTGTGCCGCCAGATTTGAGTTTTGAGATTGCCTCGCAGCAAGCTGAAAACGCTTGGCTGCGAGTTGTTTTTTAACAATCACATCTGTAGTAGCGGGTTAAATAGGAACAACCAATAAATTGTGACTGTACCCATCTCCCCTCATCCTCTCTTTGTAACTCATCAATCATCAACCACCACTTTTTCTCAAAAATTACCGATTACCAATTACGTATTGTCAAAGCAAAAAAAGGAGTGTTTTATATGTCAATGGTTCCCCTGCCCGGACTAAAAGAAATGGTCGAAGGTATTAGCAAAGAGCGAAATTTACCGAAACACGCCGTCCAAGCAGCCTTGCGAGAAGCCCTGCTCAAAGGATACGAACGCTACCGCCGCACCCAAAAACTAGACCACTTCAGTGAAGAATACTTCGACAATTTTGATGTAGAACTCGACGCAGAACAAGAAGGTTTTCGTGTTTTGGCAAACAAAACTATTGTCGAAGAAGTCGTCAATCCCGATCACGAAATATCGCTTTCGGAAGTGCAAGAAGTAGCCACGGAAGCTCAACCTGGGAGCATTGTCCTGGTAGACGTAACGCCCAATCAAAAAGAATTTGGCCGCATGGCTGCGATCCAGACTAAACAAGTGCTAGCTCAAAAATTGCGCGACCAACAGCGCAAAATGATTCAAGAAGAGTTCAAAGATTTAGAAGAAACCGTTCTTCAAGCAAGAGTGCTCAGGTTTGAAAGGCAGTCGGTAATTTTGGCAGTTACCAGCAGCTTCGGTCAGCCAGAAGTAGATGCCGAACTCCCCAAGCGCGAACAGTTGCCTAACGACAATTATCGTGCCAACGCTACATTCAAGGTTTATCTCAAAAAAGTAGGGGAAGGCTCTACTAGAGGGCCGCAGTTACTTGTTTCTAGAGCAGATGCCGGTTTAGTGGTTTACCTGTTTGCTAACGAAGTACCAGAAATAGAAGACGGGGTGGTGAGGATTGTCGCAGTAGCTAGGGAGGCAAATCCGCCCTCCCGCCACGTCGGCCCCCGGACTAAAATAGCAGTTGATACTCTCGATCGCGACGTAGACCCCGTAGGAGCCTGCATCGGAGCGCGGGGATCGCGGATTCAGGTAGTAGTCAATGAATTGCGCGGCGAAAAAATAGACGTGATTCGCTGGTCTCCCGACCCTGCAACCTATATTGCTAATGCTCTGAGTCCTGCTAGAGTAGACGAAGTGCGTTTGGTTGCCCCAGAAGGCAGGCGCGCTCACATCCTAGTCGCTGAAGACCAACTGAGTCTTGCTATTGGTAAAGAAGGTCAGAACGTCCGCCTCGCAGCCCGCCTGACCGGTTGGAAAATCGATATCAAAGATATTGCTAAGTACGATCGCGACGCCGAAGACACCAAACTGGCAGCAGAAGCAACTAGGCTTGAAGAACTAGGAGGCGATGACGGCGACGCAGACGAAGCATTTGGCTACGATGACGACGAGGAAATCGCAGAACCACCCAAAGAGGAGGCAGCCGCCACGGACGAAACCGAAGCCCCAGTCTAAAAACTGCGACATTGACAAAATTTTCCCGAGTGGAAGACAAGAATCACTTGTCTCCCCCTCTCCCCTTTTTCCCTACTGCCCCCTATCAATCCGATGAAACCGAACTACCGGTGCTGTGCAAGTTGTCGAAAAATAGCTGCTAAGGAAGCTTTTTGGCGAGTAGTCAGGGTCTATCCTTCTCATCAGGTACAATTAGATTGTGGTCTCGGTCGTTCCGTTTACCTTTGTCCGGAGAGTCAATGCCTCAAAGCAGCTCAGAAAAAAAATCGACTTGGGCGATCGCTCAAAGCACCTGTGTCTGACGAACTTTACCAAACACTTTGGCAGCGTTTAGCCACATCTGACTGTACATCCGACTCGTTCGCGACCGGGCACCAAACCGATAATAGTTCGGTCTCAACTGTATAAACCCGGGCCGGGCAGCCCTACCAGTAATTATTGGTAGCGCCAGCTCTCAAACCCCAATCCGATCTGCCCACCAGTCTGGAAAGATTTGTGTCAGATTAGATAAGGGTAGGGTACTAGCAGAGGTATCCTCAAGGTGGTAAAGACAAACTTGAAAGCTGGAGAAAGTGGCAGTTGCCAAAATTCAGACTAAAGAGTTGTCCGGCTCCCAAACAAACTTGAGAATTCTGCAACCGCAGACTTCAGCAAGTTGTATCTTTTAGATAAAATTGCTGAGCGAGTACCAAAACCCCGATTCCTGACACTGAATCAATCACAGCGAATGATGTCGTCATTAGAACAAAGAATCAAAATGTAAAAACTGGTTGGCACAAAAGAGGGCAGAGTGGATGAACAACGGCAAAGTAAGAATTTACGAATTATCACGGGAACTAAATTTGGATAATAAAGACATCTTGGCAGTTTGCGAGCGGCTCAATATTTCAGTCAAGAGCCACAGCAGCACAATTACAGAATCAGAAGCAGAACGCATCCGCAAAACGGCGGAAAAATACGTAGCCAGCCACTCTTCCCCCGGCAAGCCAGCTCCCCCTGAAAGAGCAGCAGCGCCATCTAGAGAATCTGGCCCTCACCCTAACGACCAACAAAAAAAGCAGCAAATTTTAGAAATACGCAGTCCAAAAGTACGACCTGCTGGTGCCTCATCTGGGGCGGCGGGCAACGAGGAGAACAAAAACCAGCCAGGGGCAACCGTGGCAACTCCTCCCAAATCGCCCGCAACTCAACAACTCCAGCCTCCAGCTAAACCCAATATCAATCGACCTGTACTCTCAAAGCCAACAGTCGCTGGCTCCGGGGCTGCGTCAGAAACAGTGTCGGAAAAAGTCACGGAAACAGTAGGTGCGATCGCCCCAGCAGAAACAACGGCCCAGGCTCAGGCACCTGCTGCACCAGTGGCACCTGCTGCACCTGAACCGCCCTCGGAAAAAGCTCCCGAACGCACCCAACGGCAGCAGCCAGCCATCCCCGGGCCGTCGGCAAAACTCACGTCGCCGCCCGTTAGACCAGCATCGGAGTCGGCTAACCGCAACCCACAAACTCAGGGAAACAAACCCGTACTCAAACTCGCCAGAACCGAGCAAGAGCAATCAGAACAAACAGAAACTCTGGAAGCGCCGGCGAAACCGAGCCGCCCCAGCAGACCTGCACCCGGAGGTAGCGACGCTCAAAGACCACCCCGGACTGGTGGACCAGTTAAAACAGCACTTGCCGATCGACCACAGCAAGGCCCGGGCCCGCGCCGCAGCCTAGCCCCGGCAACCATAGCTACCGGGCTGCGCAGCCGGGGCGGTGACACCGCACCCGCCGGAGAAGACGCAGACGATCTAGAAGAAGATACGCCGTCGTTGCTGGATATTCCTCTTCTCGCCAGGCCGACATTGCCTGGGCCTCGCAAAAAGACACAGGTCATTTGGGAAGAAGATGATGACGAAAACTCAGATACTGCCAAAGCTGCCAAAGCAGTTAAGGCAAAACGTTCTCGCATCAAACCCATAGACGAAGATGACGATGACTTAGAAAATGGCTTGGATCTGCCAGCACCAGTCACAGTCAGTCTGTCTCTAGCCCGCCCAGCTAAGGCGAAGTCACAAGCAGCACCCAAGTCAACACCAACTCCGGGCGCACCCGGAAGCAGTGGCAAAAATAAGAGACCAGGCCCTTCTCACGATAAAAGCTCTTCTGGTTCTTCCGGGGGACGCGGCAACCGGGGCAAAACAGCCGAAGCTAAGGTAGAACGTCCAGAAAAGCTGCTACTGAGCAGACCGATGACCGTTCAAGAACTAGCAATTACTTTGGCAGTTCCCGAAACCGAAATTATTAAGCGGCTGTTCTCTAAAGGTATTGCGGTTAACATTACTGAAACCCTGGACATTCCAGCGGTGAGAATGGTAGCCGAAGAAATGGGCGTAGAGGTAGAAACCCCAGAAAAAGTAGCTCCAGCGATCAAAGTGATCGAGATGCTGGATGCAACAGATATGGAATACCTCCAGCGCCGTCCGCCAGTGGTAACGATTATGGGCCACGTGGATCACGGCAAAACTACTTTGCTCGACTCGATCCGCAAAACAAAAGTGGCTCAGGGAGAAGCTGGGGGTATTACTCAGCATATCGGCGCTTACCACGTGGATGTGGAACACGAAGGCAAGAGCCAGCAGGTGGTATTTTTGGATACGCCGGGCCACGAAGCCTTTACAGCAATGCGCGCTCGGGGAACGCGAGTTACAGACATCGCCATCTTGGTGGTGGCGGCGGACGACGGCGTGCGACCTCAGACAATTGAAGCTATCAGTCACGCGAAAGCGGCAAAAGTGCCAATTGTTGTGGCTATTAATAAAGTTGACAAGGAGGGCGCTCAGCCGGAACGGGTGAAGCAAGAGCTGACTGAGTACGGCTTGGTTGCAGATGACTGGGGCGGCGATATCACGATGGTTCCAGTCAGCGCTATCCGAGGCGAAAACCTGGATACGTTGTTGGAAATGATTCTGACAGTCGCGGAAATGGAAGACCTCTATGCTAACCCCAACCGACCTGCTAAGGGTACGGTGATTGAAGCTCACCTTGACAAGGCAAGGGGGCCTGTGGCAACTCTGCTGGTGCAGAACGGCACTCTGCGAGTGGGGGATATTGTGGTCGCAGGCTCTGCTCTGGGCAGGGTGCGGGCAATGATCGATGACCGAGGCGATCACGTAGAGCAAGCAACTCCATCCTTCGCGGTGGAAGTGCTGGGCTTACGGGAAGTGCCTCGCGCCGGAGATGAGTTCGATGTCTTCGGAAACGAAAAAGAAGCAGCAGCGATCGCCGATGGCAGAGCTACATCCCAACGAGATTCCCGTCTGCTGCAAGGCGGCCGGATCAGCCTCAGCGGCTTCTCTCAACAAGCTAAGGAAGGCGTTCTCAAGGAACTCAACTTGATCTTGAAGGCAGATGTCCAAGGCTCGCTCGAAGCAATTGTCGGCGCTCTGACTCAACTTCCTCAAAAAGAAGTTCAACTCCGACTGCTACTATCTGCTCCTGGGGAAATCACAGAAACTGATATTGACCTGGCCTCCGCCAGTAATGCTGTGATTGTCGGGTTCAATACCAATCTCGCCAGTGGCGCTCGCCAAGCGGCAGACCAAGCCGGCGTAGACGTGCGGGAATACAGCATCATCTACAACCTCTTGGATGACATTCAAGGGGCAATGGAAGGTCTGCTGGAACCCGAACTCGTGGAAGAACCACTCGGTAAGGTGGAAGTGCGCGCTGTCTTCGCGATCGGTCGCGGGGCTGTGGCTGGATGTTACGTACTCGAAGGCAAGGTCATCCGCAACTGCAAGGTGCGAGTGCGCCGCGGCAACAATGTCGTTTACGAAGGTGTCCTCGACTCCCTCAAACGGATGAAGGAAGATGCCAAGGAAGTCAATACTGGCTACGAATGCGGTATTTCCTTGAGCGGGTTTAGCGACTGGGCGGATGGCGATATTATTGAAGCCTACCGCATGGTTACTAAGCGCCGCACGCTATCTCAATAGTTTTGAGTTGTGAGTGTTGAGTTGGAAGAGAATTTTTGAGTGAAGGCAACTAAATTGCCGATCGCTCCCAACTATTCTCTTCACTCAATACTCCCAAACTCATCTGACAGTTGACAGTTGGCAGTTGGCAGTTGGCAGTTGGCAGTTGGCAGTTGGCAGTTGACAGTTGGCAGTTGGCAGTTGACAGTTGGCAGTTG
>NZ_JAUBOJ010000388.1:0-7031 GCF_036700185.1 Microcoleus sp. BM001215392
CTGACATCTGCGGTTTCTGTATCAATCAAAGACTTATGCAATTCAAGTCTATTACGCCAATCCTCTTCCTTCCAGGTAGAGGTCACTGTCAACCCTTCGGCTGCGCCAGCGGGCGAGCTGTCAATTGAATGAAGGAAGATGGATGACATCAACAAGTAGTTTTAAGGTGGGTGGGGGCGTGAGATTTTCCGGTCAAACTCACAATCTCAAGACAGAAGCACGCCGAGAATTAATGCTACCTCTGTTTTGAAATTTGGAGGTGATGATTGAGAATCTCCCGCCCTGACGCAGCTTAAAACTACTCAAAAGCTTACTCACAGATCGGGGTTATTTTATCCAAGATAAAATCAAGGAGTAGTTGTACCTTGCGGCTGAATTTGTTGTGGCTGCAATTGCTGCTGTTGTTGTTGCTGCTGCTGGAGTTGCAATTGTTGCTGCTGTTGCTGCTGTTGCTGCTGCTGTTGCTCGCGCTGGAGTTGAATCTGTTCTTCTTGCTGCTTCCTTTGGAGTTCGAGTTGCTGGAGCTGAATTTGATACTGCTGAATTTGCTGCTGTCTTTGGAGTTCGAGTTGTTGCTGTTGAATTTGATTCTGTTGATTTTGAATATCTATCTGCCGCTGTCTTTCATCACGCTGTATCTGTCTTTGTTCGTACTGTAATTTAATTTGTCGAATTTGATTGCGGCGATCGAAATCTCCTCCTAAAAATAAGTTCTGAAAAGTGTTAATAGTTGTTTGAAACCCAGTAAAAGCCCCGGTAACTGATGTAATGACATTTGTAACTCCTGCGATCGGCTGCAAGAAAGTAGCGATATTGTCTGCTACCCTTGTATAGCCCGATCGCGCTACGAGAATCACATCGTTGTTTCTCAGAGTTGGGTTATTGTCTGGATTCAACCCTTGAGCAAAATCCACATCGATAGTACGGCGAGTAACAGTCCCGTTGGGGTTCAAACGCAGCAATTCTACCTTGTCTTTTTTCGCTCGCAATTGATTGAAACTGCCCGCAGTTAGCAAAGCTTGGTGGAGCGATGTACTCGGTTTAACCAGCAGAGCTCCCG
The DNA here is from genome assembly GCF_036700185.1 of Microcoleus sp. BM001215392. Taxonomy (NCBI): domain Bacteria; kingdom Bacillati; phylum Cyanobacteriota; class Cyanophyceae; order Oscillatoriales; family Microcoleaceae; genus Microcoleus; species Microcoleus sp. BM001215392. Next base: position 1,061 of record NZ_JAUBOJ010000388.1, read on the forward strand.
GTCTGACCACTTCCCCCACAATATTGATGCTAATTGCATTTGGAGAGAAACTTGTGGTTCCGAGTTGGGAAACCTCAGCTAAGTCTACATTAGATGCTGTGGGGATAATCACGCTATCTCCTTCTTGCAGCAAAATATCTTGAGTAGAGTCGCCTTTTTGCAGCAAATCCCAAAGATTTACAAAGATAGTTTGTTCGTTTCCGCCTCTGACTCGGCGGCGGATTTGCACGCGGCGAATGTCAGCTTCTGTAGTGATACCGCCCGCAATTTTGAGTGCTCTAGTGATCGTTGGTAGCCCGACAACGGCTCCTTGCTGTTGTTGGTCGATAGAGACAAAACTCAACTCTGTTTGTTGGTTGGTCGATCGCACATCTGAAGCAAATACAGTATAAGGCCCGGGGCGGTTTACTTCCCCAACAATTACCACACCAATTGGTTTAGTAATATCAGCGGAAAAATTAGCACTGGCTCTTTGACGGACTTCTTGAGTATTCAGGGCACTTGCTGTCGGTACAAAAATGGTATCTCCATCTCGAATTGTCACATCTTGACGCAAATTTCCGGTGTCTAAAAAATCCTGCAAATTAACAGTAGTAACTTGCTCCGGGCCGCCTCTGCGGGGACGGCGAATTTGAACGTTTCGCATATCTCCTGCGGATGTCACCCCTTTTGCTAGTTGTAGCATTTCCATCAAAGTCGGAAATTTTACACCTCCTCCGGTTCCTTCTCTGACAGGATTAATTTTGTAGGAACCAGGGCGAGTAACTTCACCGGCAACACCTATATTTAGCGGGCGAGCGACGATCAAAGTCACGGTAACAACGGGAACATTGATGAAGGGTTCGTATCGTTTGGTAATGATATTAGCGGCTTGTTGGAGGCTCAATCCTTGAATTGAGACGCTGCGAATGATTGGCAAATTAAGCGTCCCGTCAACTAACACTTGATATTCTTTGCTGAATTCCGGGACGCCGAAAATATCTAAAGCAATGCGATCGCCCGGGCCTAAAGTATAAGCCGTTTCTTGTACCAGCGAACCAGAATTGCCGATCGCTGGCAAACTCGAACCCGCAGGAGGCGGCGGCGGTACTCTGGGTCTGTTTGGGATCGAACCCGGAGTGCGTGGAGGAGTTCTGACGGCCGGCAACTGAGCCATGCTTGAGAGCGAACTCCCGAGCACCAGGAGTGCTGACAAACTCAGACTTGTAGCGGTTTTAGCGGTATGTTTCATCTTTCTTTCCTGGTTGCAGCCTGCCAATGAACGACACTAATTTAGCTAATTGATTTTAGTTTATTTTCGGTTTTGTCCAGTGTAGCCTCGCTGCGCTGCAAAATCCACAGGTGGAACGATAAAAATTGTGCGGCAATTTTGCACCTTGTTTGTAAAGAAAGTGTAAACCTGACTCGCAGTTCTCTGGATGATGATTTCGTTTGACTATTGTTTTTTATACACAACTCGATGTACAAATCAACCACCCAAAGCAAGGGGATACCAAAAAACTGCCCTTATTTAAGGTAAAATATTAAATAATTCTATCAGCAGGACAAAGATAAGTGTCACTAAAATTAGATCGAGTAATTCCCTGGGGACGCTGCTTGGATGAATACATAGGAATGTTTAGCTTGACATCAAGTGACCTCAAGCGAGCTATTCTAGATTGTGCGGGCGGCCCGGCGAGTTTCAATGCCGAAATGACTCGCCAAGGTAACAAGGTAATTTCTTGCGATCCAGTATATCAGTTTACGGCGGTGGAAATTGGCGATCGCATCCAAGAAACATATCAAACTGTGATTGATGCTGTCAAGGCAAATGTAGACGGCTATCTGTGGAACAGTTTTGAATCGCCGTACCAGCTAGGCGAAGTGCGGATGAAAGCGATGCAGGAATTTTTAGCAGATTTTCCCTCTGGCTTAGAGGAAGGCCGCTATCTGACTGCTGAATTGCCTGTTTTGCCTTTTGAAAACGGTGAATTTGATTTAGCTTTGTGCAGCCATTTCTTATTTGCTTATTCTCACTTGCTTTCGGAAGAGTTTCATCTGCAAGCAATTACAGAAATGTGTCGGGTTGCGAAGGAAGTTCGGGTATTTCCGCTGTTGCAGAGTTTTAGCGGGGAAGAATCTGAGCATTTAATTCCGATTATTACTGAATTGAAGAAGAGAAGTTTTCGTGTGGAAGTTCAAGAGGCTCCCTACGAGTTTCAAAAAGGCGGAAATAAGATGCTGCGAATTTGGGGGCGAATCTAAGATGCGAGTTAGGGGGCGAATGTAACTTACCGGGCGAAGGTCATTCGCGACTATACAAACAATGTTCGGCGGACGCCGACTGGAAGAAAAAAAGAGTTGCCGGTGAATGGAATTCACGATCGCTTATTTCCTAAAAAATAGATAAGCTAAGGATAAGATTATGCCTCATCTTGGGGTTCGCCAATCGCACGCTGGAGTGCATTGCGAATGTGGATAATCCTCACAGTTGGTATGGGTCGATCGTCAAGAATAGTGAAGAGTATGCGATACGTGATTTTACCACTTCCATATAGAAGCTGGCGAATCTCTTGGCTGAAAAATGCGTTTTCACGAGCTAAAACACAACGACGGGGCATTTGTGAGAGTGAGGAAATCGCTGTAATCAGGCCTTGATACCATGCTTGAGCGCGATCGGGAGTCGTGAATTGGGAAAAATTTAGAAACGCTGCATCAGCTTCAGATTGAGCTGTACTGGAAAAGTCAATGCGATAAATCATGCTTCCAAAGAAAGTCCGTATTTCTGGTTTTGTCGATCAACAAAATCTTCCAGACTAGAAAATTGACCCCTATCGAAGTCATCAAGTCCGCGTTGAATCCCTTCCAATGCCTCGAAGAAATCGCTTTCATCAAAGCTAAGGCCGAAGGCGAGAACAGCTAAGATAACGCTGGTTATATCTTGTCCTGTACTTTCAGCCCGTTGGCGCAGCAGTGCTTCGATTTTTGGGGGTAATGTGAGTGTGACGGTCATAAAAGTTATGATGAATGGTTAACTTTAATTTGTAACTTTATGTTGGCACAGTTAGCCAAAACATCGCTTCCTAAACTATCCGCCCATTCCTTAACCCGATCGCCCGAAATGCCTGTCTTGCTTTTCTGGTAATCTTCCAAGACGGAGAGACTCATTGCGATGGTTTGCTCTTCGCCCAGGGGTTGAAACTGGTTTTCTGTGTCAATTTCTCCCCACTGATATCCCTCGCTTTCCTCGGCAATTTCTGCGATTAGGCGTTCCAAGTCGCTGAGATTACCATTGGACAGATTCAGCCATGAAAGCACGATTGCCTTCACCGAATCGCTGGGCATGGCTTGAACTTGGGCGTGGAGTTGCTTTAGAGATTGAGCCATTGGATGGTAGAGAGTGACTGATTCTATTCTAGCGCATTGTCAAATAGTTGCGACGATCGTAACGAACAGTTGCGGTAAAATCAATTAAATGCTTTGATGTCGATCGCCCGAAGCATAATCAAAAGTAATACCTGTTCTCACAAAAATACAAGTGTAAATAAACTATCAACCAGAATATTCATCATTTATTCCCAAGTTTTCAACTTTTTCAACTTTTTCAATCGTCAATCCACAATCCAAAATCTAAAATCTAAAATCGTCTGTCTTATGTCACAAACAGTCTGGATCGCACGCCACGGAAGCCGCATCGACTTCGTTAACCCCGAGTGGTTTCTCAGCGCCGAACACCGCTACGATCCCCATCTTTCCGAAGCAGGTAATGCTCAAGCTCAACAACTAGGCAATCGCCTCAAAGGTGAAGGAATTTCTCACATTTTCGCTTCCCCTTTTCTGCGAACTGTCGAAACAGCAAATCATGTTGCTGAAGCTCTCGATTTGTCGATTAAACTAGAATGGGGAATCTGCGAATGGCTGAATTCTGACTGGATGACCGAAATGCCGGAAACTGAATCTGTTGAGGATTTGTGCAGGCGTTTTCCCAGGATTGATCCTTCTTATAAAGGCGGTATTGCTAGTTATCCCGAAACGGGGGAAGCTTGTCTCAAAAGGGCGGGGAAAACTGCTAAACGCCTGGCGGCACAGTTTCCTGAGGATATGTTATTAGTAGGTCACGGTTCGTCGGTTGTGGGAAGTGCGATCGGGCTAACAGGCGACTCTCAAACGAAAATTAACGCTGCTTTCTGCTGTTTGGTCAAAGTGGTGCGGGATGGGGGCGAATGGTCGATCGCACTTAATGGCGACACTTCCCACCTCACGGACACTGAAACCGTTGTCCGCTTTAATTAAAGTTAAAATTTGTGCAAAATATCGCATTTTATGCTATGTGTACGGATTGTGCAGTGTACGCGCTAAGTTTATTTAATCTCGATCGCACATTTTAAATCAAAAATCTTAAATAGCTATGTCTGGACACAGTAAGTGGGCGACTATTAAACGCCAAAAAGCCAGAGTTGATTCCGCTAAAGGCAAAGTTTTTGCTAGAATATCTCGCGAAATTATTGTCGCGGCGCGCAGTGGAGTTCCCGATCCTGCTGGCAATTTTCAACTGCGCACGGCTATTGAAAAAGCGAAGGCGGCGGATATTCCTAGTGAAAATATCGAAAGGGCGATCGCCAAAGGTGCCGGCTTGGCGGGGGGAGGTTCAGAATTAGAAGCGATTCGCTACGAAGGTTACGGCGTTGGCGGAGTTGCTATTCTAATTGAAGCGCTGACAGATAACCGCAACCGCACGGCGGCTGACTTGCGAGAAGCTTTTAATAAAAATGGCGGCAATTTGGGCGAAACTGGTTGTGTGGGCTGGATGTTTGACCACAAAGGAGTTTGTACGGTACGCGGCCCCATTGACGAGGAACAATTGTTTGAAGCTTCCCTAGAAGCCGAAGCTGAATCCTACGATTTGATATTAATTGATGAAGATACCGAAGGTGCAGAGGTATTTACAAGTGTGCCTAATTTGGAACAACTGGCCGATGTTTTGAAACAAACAGGTTTTGCAATTTTGCAGTCAGAAAATCGCTGGATTCCCAGCAACACAGTAGAAATTGATACTCCTGAAAAAGCTCGATTGCTCCTAAAGTTAATGGACGCATTGGAAGATTTGGACGACGTGCAAAGCGTGACAGCTAATTTTGAAATGACCGATGAATTAATGTCTTCAACTATGGTGTAACTATCTAAATTACCAGATTTTTGCCATCCGCAAGACAAATCCGGGTAACTCTGGATCTGCGCTCACTGTTTCAGGATTGTCTAAGATTTCCGGTTCGCGATCGGGACGGTAGATGTAGACTTTTCGGTTTTGGCGATCGATCAACAAGCCGAGCGATACACCGTTGTCAATATATTCTTGCATCTTTTTTTGCAATCCCTTGAGAGTGTCACTAGAAGACCGCAATTCAATCACAAAGTCTGGACAAATCGGTGCGAATGAGGCTTTTTGTTCTTCAGTTAAGGCATTCCAGCGCTCTAGTTTAATCCATGAGGCATCGGGGGAGCGAGTTGCTCCATTCGGCAAGGTAAAGCCTGCACTGGAGTCAAACGTTTCACCTGTGCCATCTTCTTCTGCCCAGTTCGCAAGTTGCTGAGCAATTTTAATGTTGCGGTTCCCTGTATCTGAAAAAGCTGGTGCCATAATGATCACTTCCCCACTGGCTGTACGCTCAATTCTCAAATCGCGATTGACTAGACAGAATTCATAGAACTGTTCAACAGTCATTGATTGGATCGCAGGGAAATTGACCGTCAGTGGGACGCTTTCGGTTTGAATTAGCAGCGTCGTCATGGTTTTTCCTCATTCTGGTGTAGGTGTGACATCAATTCCGGTTGCACTCATACATGATAGGTCGGAGACGACACTGCCCATAGGTGTCAACTTAAGCCTGAAGCCCTTGATAAATGTCGCTTTTACCTGAGTTTTGATCCCCCTAAATCCCCCTTAAGAAGGGGGACTTTGAGAATAGTCCTGTCCCCCCCTTCTTAAGGGGGG
>NZ_JAUBOJ010000389.1:0-6925 GCF_036700185.1 Microcoleus sp. BM001215392
ATCCCCCGATCGAAGGGGGACTTTGAATGCTTCTTGTCCCCCCCTTCGATCGGGGGGTTAGGGGGGATCGAGCCTTGCTGGTAAACAGCCATATCTGACTACGTTTGACCTGGTTATTGATAAATCTCGTTTGTCGCTGAGGCCCGATCCCCCTAAATCCCCCGATCGAAGGGGGACTTTGAATACTTCTTGTCCCCCCCTTTTTAAGGGGGGTTAGGGGGAATCTAGACTTTGATACCAACAAGAGAGACGATCGGTTTGAGTTAAGTTGTCACCAAGGTGTAAAGCCTGGGAACGAGGATTACCGATTACCGAGTGTTATTTCGGCCCGTAACCGATCGTGCCAGCGTAAATTGCCCGATCGCCCAATTCGTCCTCAATCCGCAACAAACGGTTATACTTAGCAACCCGTTCGCTGCGGCACAGAGAACCAGTCTTGATTTGACCGGCGCGAGTCGCCACAGCTAAATCAGCAATCGTGGTATCCTCAGTTTCACCGGAACGGTGGCTGATGACCGATCGATAGCTGTTCCGCTTCCCTAAGTCGATCGTATCCAAAGTCTCAGTCAAAGAACCAATTTGATTCAGCTTAATCAAAATCGAATTGCTAGCCTTCAAATCAATTCCTTTTTGCAAGCGCGTGCGATTAGTCACAAACAAATCGTCACCCACCAACTGAACTCTGCTGCCCATTTTCTGAGTCAGCGCCACCCAACTATCCCAATCGTCTTCATGCAAACCATCTTCAATGGAAACGATCGGATATTGACTCACTAAACCATCCAAATAATCAATTAATTCTGCTGGGGAATGAGCCACACCGTCATAGGTGTACTTTCCATCTTTGTAAAATTCGCTAGCAGCAACATCCAAAGCCAAAGCAACTTGTTCGCCCGGTTTGTAACCAGCTTTTTCAATTGCCATCATCAACAAATCCAAAGCTTCCTGATTGGAACCCAAATTAGGAGCAAAACCACCTTCATCGCCCACACCAGTCAGCAAATTTTTGTCTTTCAAGACTTTCGCCAGACTAGCAAATACTTCTGCACCCCAGCGCAAAGCTTCCTTAAAAGAAGGCGCTCCCACCGGTACAATCATAAACTCTTGAATGTCTACGTTGTTGTCGGCGTGGGAACCGCCGTTGATGACATTCATCAAAGGTACGGGTAAAACGTTAGCCAAAGCGCCGCCCAAGTAGCGGTAAAGGGGTATTTGTAAAGTCTCGGCGGCAGCCTTTGCTGTGGCGAGGGAGACTCCGAGAATCGCATTGGCGCCGAGGTTAGATTTGTTGGGGGAACCGTCCAAGTCAATCATGGTTCGATCGATTAATGGTTGGTCGATCGCATCCAGATTAGCCAAAGCGGGGGAAATTTTGTGTTCGACGTTAGCAACGGCTTTCAGGACTCCTTTACCGCCGTAACGGCTTTTGTCGTCGTCGCGGAGTTCGTGGGCTTCAAAAGAGCCTGTAGACGCACCGCTGGGGACTTGGGCGAGCCCAACAACACCATTGGCTAGATACACTTCAGCTTCGATGGTAGGGCGACCGCGGGAGTCGAGGATTTCTCTGGCTTTAATAAATTCGATCGCAGTGTCTTGCATATTAACGATTCCTGACCTTACTCAAGGTTTGATGACATTTGGCAGTCTGTTGGTTCTCCCACACTGACTGCTGACGGGTAATACATTACGCGATCCCGAGAATTATTGGCCCAGAGTTCAAAATATTTGCGGATTTGGCAAGCCGTATGTCAATAAGCTTGGCTTGTTGCAGGAAAATTTATGACAATTTTGACCGTAATTTGATGTTTTAAACCGCAGATTTACGCAGATTGGTTAATTGGAACCTTTGTTAACATCAGAATGTCAACAAAATCAATCAAATCAGGAGAAATCTAAAATGTTAGAAACAAACGTCGAACAAATTAAATCCTTAGCTATCGATTCCGATCCAATTATTCCCGATCCCCCAAACATCAGATTAATCACAGCGCCATTACCAAATCCCAGCGATCCCAACTTTTTTGACCTTACTCTCAATGACGATATAGTTCAATTAGCCAACGGAATTCTCCGCAACACTCCCGGAGGTTTGCGCGCTTTAGCCGGCAACGATTTTGTCAGAGGTTCCGCTGGTGCCGAATTGATGAACGGTAACAGCGGCAGAGATACTTTAATCGGAGGTTGTGGCAGTGATACTATTCGCGGCGGTCAAGATTTTGACATACTTTACGGAGAATGTGGCAACGATGTTCTCAGCGGCAATCAAGGCGATGACTACGCCTATGGAGGCACGGGAAATGACTTTGTGCGAGGTGGCCAAGGCAATGATGCTTTACTAGGAGACAGCGGCAACGATACTTTAATTGGTGATGCTGGAGTTGACAAACTTTGGGGAGGAGAAGGTGCAGATTTATTTGTCCTCAGAAGAGAATCGGGAGCAACTTCGGGTAACATTGGTTCAGACGAGCCGCGTCCTGCTGGGACTTTTCCTGCTAACATAGACCAAGTGCCAGCCGATTTTATTCTCGATTACAATCCAGCGCAAGGAGATATCATCGGATTGGCGGGAGGACTGACGCGAAATGATATTGTTTTGACCGAAAAGTTTTTAAGAATTGGTGATGCTAGAGATTACGATAGCAGTGGGCCTGTTCCTCCGGGACAGGCGCGAACTCTTGATTTTAGAGTGCTCGATACTAAGGCGACGATAATTAGAGAAGCTAGTACCGGCAATATTTTGGGTTTGGTAAAAGATGTGTCGCCTGCTCAACTTCAATTTACTTCTGTTGTGGATAGTACGATCGCCCTGGGATAAAATTTGTGAAAAAACCCCGGTTATGAAGGTTTTGATGCGTGGGCCAGAAACCGGGTTTTTGTCAGAATGTTCGCTACAGTCGTATAAACCCGAAAAAACCCGGTTTCTTAGATGACTCGCGGGTGTCCAGAAACCGGGTTTTTACCAGAATAATTGGTGACAGCGCAGAAACCCGAAAAACCCCGGTTTCTTAGATTACGCACGGGTAGCCAGAAACCGGGTTTTTACCAGAATAATTGGTGACAGCGCAGAAACCCGAAAAAACCCGGTTTCTTAGATGACTCGCGGGTGGCCAGAAACCGGGTTTTTTAAGATTGCCAAAAATCCGTCACATCATATCCCATTTCAGCGAGCATTTGCCGCAGCAAAGGCAAACTCAAACCAATCACATTTGTGTGACATCCTTCGATTTTTTCCACAAAAAACCCACCTTTACCTTCAAGCGCGAAACAACCTGCACAGGCGAGAGGTTCTCCCGTAGCGACGTAGGCCGCAATTTGGCGCGAACTCGCTTGGGAAAAATGAACTTTTGTAACTTGACAGCGAATGAGCGATCGCTCCATGGCGTCATTCAAGTTATCAAACCTAGTATCAATTAAAGCATGACCAGTATAAAGTTCGCCAACTTTACCGCGCATTTTTTGCCAGCGCGAGATTGCTTCTTGGGCGTCCTTCGGTTTGCCGTGAATTTCACCATCAATGACCAAAATTGAATCGCATCCCAACACCAAACACGATTTGGGATTGGGAATTTTTGGGTGAGAATTAGCCAACAAAAAACCAGCTACAGCGTCAGCTTTTCCTTCTGCTAAAACTTGCACTAATTTAGTAGCATCCCTCATTTTTATTTGCCCTTCATCAAAGTCGCTGGGGCAAATCACCGCTTGAATACCCGCACTGTTTAGCAGGCTGCGGCGGGCTGGGGAAGCTGAGGCTAATACAAAAGTTGGTGTTTTCATAAGTTAAGAAGTGATTAGTCAGTGGTTATTAGTTATTTGTTACTTGTTATTTATTTGTGGTTTGTTATTAGTTATTTGTTGGATCTCAAACTAATAACTAATAACCAATAACTAATCACCAATAACTAATAACTAATAAACCGAGAAAGATTTAACAACTTTCTCAAAAGCTTCTTTAACTTTCGGCCAACGTTCTTCGGTAGTAGAAATGTTCAGCGTAAATAGTTTGCCGCGGCTGACTGCTACGCTGGCTAAGTTGTGCCGTTGTTGGTTTGGGAGTTTGACAGCGTATTCTAAAAGGTAATAATTTTTCGATCGCGATTCCCTAGCTTCTGCATTGACTAATTCAGCTTCGCGGCCCGAGTCAGGCGGGGCGATCGCACTTTTACTAAGCTTGTATCCTACATCCGTCGGCGTTCCCAAATCTGCCAGAGTTTTGTTCCCCACCACTGGACTGATCACCACGCTGACGTTCTCGGTTTGCTGGATCAAATCCCGCAACACCACATCGGGGCCGTTAGAAACGGCGATCGGCAGCCAGCCGTTAGGATAGAGAAATTGATAGCCGTCGCCAGTATCAACGTAGCTTTTGAGTCCGGTGACTTTAGACACACAACCGGTCAAGCTGAGGCTTAAAACCACCAGAAGTATTGCTGCAATTCGTTTGAGCATTATTTTATCGATCGGGTAACACTAAAATATTTAATTTAAATTGTCTCACCAAACCTTACCCTAAAAATAGTTAAGCTATGGATCGCCATTTGTGAATACCTGGCAAGCCATAGCCGTAAAGCTTAATTTTTATCAAAATAATTACAAGTGAGTTAGCCAGGTAATCAGTCCGTGCTTGGTGGAAACTTCTAAAGCCAAGAGAGAAACAAAACCGATCATCGCGAGGCGACCGTTTAAGCGTTCTGCGTAGGGAGTAAAGCCGGTGCGGGGTTCGTCATCGACGTATACTTGCGGCTCGATCGCAAAATTGTTCATTTTGCCGTCGTTATCCAAGAGTAGGCCTCTATTAGTCATTTTGGTTTCCTAAGTTGTTTTTGGTGTACTGTAAATAAATGTAACAGACTAATGAAGATATGTAAAGGATTGTGAGTTTTTTTTTTCAAAGCGTGCCATTCAAAGACCAATTTCCCAAAAATGCAACGGGCGGGCAAGCTCGAAACCCTTATACAATCAGTCATTCCCCAATCAAAAATCAAAAATCAAAAATCCTGTGACGGCGGAGAGTAGACTCACGGCCCCAGAGGGGGGAGGATAGAGTTGAGAGGCGAAAAAGTTGATACTATAGCAAATCCAGTCTGGGTTTGACGAAAATTGTGGAAGAACGGAGGAAAAATTTATGCGGGCCAGTCTGGAAATGCGGTGGTTTAATAGCGGTGCGCTGCCAAAACCGATCGGGCAATGGTTTGGAAGCGAGAGTCTGGGCGGGTATCTATCCCCGCCTGAAGAGCGAGAAGATTTATATTTGCTGATACCTAGTTGTGACTACTTGGGAGTCAAACTGCGCGGGAAAAATTTACAAGTAAAGTGGCGGCAGGCAGAATTGGGGGTGATGCAGTTCGGCAACCGCTGGGAAGGCAAAGCCGAGAAATGGCTGAAGTGGATATGTGCCGACACGATGGCGCCACTACCGGCAGATACCATCGCAACTGGAAAGTGGGTAAAGGTGAAGAAAAAGCGAGCCCAGCGTCTTTACCAAGTTTCTGCCCCGGGTGCGCTAATGTCTGTGCCTGTCGAAGCCCCAATTCCCCAAGGCTGCATTGTAGAAATTACGCAGTTAAATATTAACGGCACTGCGTCGTGGACTTTGGGCTTTGAAGCGTTTGGTAGCGAAAATTTTTTGGCCGAAAGTCTGCAAACAGTAGCTAACTGGACTAGCAAGAGTTATCAGGCGCAAAAGTTGAAAGCTGAGGATTCTTCTGGTTATCCGATTTGGCTAACAAGTAAGTAATATCAAATCCCTTTGAATCATACCGCCTGTATTATTTAGCTCCCATCTGTTGGGAAGAAAAATAAGACGGCGGTTGAAACCGCGTCTACATAAACTTGCGTCCGCCTCCGCGGTGTAACGAAAATAACGCAATTTTAACCGCCCGCTCTTTCTTCTATTCGCCCTCTTCTATTCTCCCCACTCGATCGGCACTTCTGAGAATTTGACAAGCCAAAATCGCCGCCCCAAAGCCATTATCAATATTTACAACACCCACACCAGCCGCACAAGAATTGAGCATAGTTAAAAGAGGAGCAATCCCGCCAAAACTCGCGCCGTAACCGACACTTGTCGGCACAGCAATCACCGGACAATCCGCCAAACCCGCAACCACACTCGCCAAAGCACCTTCCATACCCGCAACTGCAATCAACACATCAGCATCAGCAATCACGTGGCGGTTGCTCAGCAAGCGGTGAATGCCGGCAACTCCCACATCCCACAAACGCCGCACCCCAAAACCGCAAAGTTCCGCAGTCACAGCCGCTTCTTCCGCCACAGGCAAATCCGCTGTTCCCGCACTGATAATAGTCACAGTACCCGGACGCTGGCGAGTGGAAGATTTATCAGAAATTGCACAAATTCTAGCTGTTTGGTAATAGCACAATTCGGGTATTTTTTGCTGCAATTTCTCAAAAACTTCTGGTTCAATTCGCGTCGCCATCACCGCAGGATTTCGCCCCCGCATCGCCCCGATAATCTCAACAATTTGGTCGGGTGTTTTTCCGGGGCCCCAAATGACTTCCGGAAAACCCGTTCTTAAGGTGCGGTGGTGGTCAATTTTGGCAAAATCGCCGACTTGTTCAAAGTCAAAATGCTTTAATTTGTCCAAAGCTGCGATCGGGCTAACATCACCGGCCGCCACAGATTCGAGTAACTTCTGTAAAATTTCAGGTTCCATTAATTAATGAATGAATGACTAAGAACTACTGACTACTGACTAATGACTGCTGACTAATGACTAAGGAATGAACATTAAAGAACTTACATTTTTTATTGTGATTGTGGGATGGGCGTCCCGCCCGTCCTTTCTGGACGGGCGAGACGCCCATCCCACAAATATGTGTAAATTATTTAATTCGCGATCCTAATGACTGCTGACAACTGACAACTGACAACTGACAACTGACAACTGACAACTGACAACTGACT
>NZ_JAUBOJ010000390.1:0-6909 GCF_036700185.1 Microcoleus sp. BM001215392
TTGCGTCCTTTGCGCCTTCGCGGTTAAATCATTCTGATGCAACCGGAAACGATATAATATCATAGCTAAAACTGAATGACCAGATATTTATTTTTACCGACTTATCCCCAGCAATATGTCTTACACATCTTTCACTTTCCAACAATTAAAAGATCGGTTTGGATTGGATATATCCCTAAATCCTATTTTACCAAGTGCCAAGATTATTCCTTTAGAACCCTCCCCATGGCTGTGGAGAGCGCTTGAAATTAGTTCTAACACTGCCGTAACAACTGCCAAAGAACGTTCTGAACGAATTATTTCTCCTATTTTGTTAGAAGTTCGAGAAAAAAATAACAGACAATTTTCCATTTTTTCCGGTTGGTCTTTTGAGGTAGATGTTTCTCGGGGATTGCACGGAGAATGCGACTTTCTACTGTCTGACGTGCCGTTTGATTTTGAAATAAAAGTTCCATTTTTTGCGGTCAGAGAAACGAAGGGCCCAGAAATAAAATCTTGTCTGCCCCAGTGTGCAGCACAAATGGTGGCGGCTCAGCTCTTTAACGAACGCCAACAAAATTCAAGACCTGCTGTATTTGGTTGCGTGACTACGGGCGTTATCTGGCGGTTTCTTAAATTAGAAGAAAATCATTTAATTATTGATGATGATGTTTATTATATCGATAATGTTCCTTTGGTTTTAGGGGCTTTACAAAAAATAGTTAATTATTATAACTAATCCGATTGCTGCCATCAAAAAGCTTTGATGTTCAAACTTAAAGCCTCAGGAACTGGGAAGTTTAAATTCAAAGATAGCGAAGTAAATTAATTTTCTTAGGATTTTTTTTGCTGTGGCGGTAGCGCTACCGCTACCAAAGTATGTTCACATAAATCAGCTATAAATATTAGTATAAACTGCTACAACTGCGCGCAACAAACAAGTTTGTTCCTAAAGAAATACTCCTAATTGTATTGACCGTAGCCTTGGCTCGATCGTTATAATAGTGGAAACCCCACACTCAAATAAAAATTAGCTATGAATATTTTCATCATCTCTTCACGGGCTTTATCCTCCCATGTTTCCTGGGACCCGGTTTTTGAATTAGAAAATATTCTGGTACGCACCTGCAACGCACAACTTTTGATACCATCAGCCACCTACTGGCGGGAGCATTCGGAGGGAATGCCACCACTTGCTAAGCGAATTGTTCGTAAAGCTATCAAGTCTACTACGGGTTTCTATAAGTTAGATTCATTACCCGAACTGTCGAACAAGCCCAATGTTTTGCTAACAATTGGGCTTTCAGGCGCCAATATGGAACTGCTATCGACCATACCTAACTGGCGGCAGCGTTTTGATGTGGTAATCGGTTATGTATTCGATGCTTGGGATACAAACAGTTACTCAGAAAATGTCTATCATCTAGATCATTTATTCGTGCCGCTACCCCAAGTTATAGATGAACTAACGCAACATTTTAATATACCAGTATCGCTGCTGCCTTTTGGTGCAGATGTTCTCGCTCAAGGTTCGTGTCAAGTCAAACGTTCGCTAGATATAACCAGCTTCGGGCGGATACCCGCACAGTACCACAATGCCTTTCTTAATAAATTCAATCAACCGGGTTCGGAACAAATTTACTATAAATCGACAGCCCGGAGGGAAGAAATGTATCCCAAATTGCCTTACGAACAGCGGCAAGATCAGGAGGATACTATGCTGCTATTTCACATTCTCAGAAATAGCAAGATTACCTTAGCATTTGATACGCTCTATCCCGGGATGCGTAAGTTTCCTTACTCGTTTGTTACGCTGCGGTGGTTTTACGGGGCTGCGACTGGTGGCGCGATTGTTGGCAAACGTCCCACTACACCTCTAATGGATAAGTTGTTTGATTGGGAAGATGCAACTATTGAGTTGCCCGATCATCCTCAAAAAAGTGTAGAATTAATTGCAGAACTTTTACAGGATACGAAGCGGCTTCAGTCTATTTACAAGCGCAATTATGTTGAAAGTTTAGCTCGTCACGATTGGAGATATCGGATTCAGGCTATGCTGGAAAAAGTAGGCGTTCCCCTACCTCACCTGCTGCGCGAAGAGTTGCTGGAACTGAAAACGCTTCATCACAAATTAGTCGCAAACCAGCTTCCTGTAAAAAAATAAACGCTATAGATTTGAATAGCGCGATGCTTAACTGTGCGGTCAATTGCTCGCTGATTTTGAGTAATATAATAGTTTATTGGCGCTTAATTGCTGAACTGAGTAGAGATAGATGATTTAGTTTTTTGTATTAAGAGAAGCAAATTGATAATTTGAAAGCCCACCCAGTCTTTATAGGAAATTTTACACTGCTTTGTATTAACAAACAAAAAATCACAGGTATCAATGCCTGGCAACAAATATGAAAATGGCAGGCAGACAAAACCCAATCTTTTTAATCTGTTGACAATTTTCTTGACTTCATCAGCGCTAATAGAACCGGGAACAAAGTCGTGAAACTCTATAGTGACTTGCTTAATATTGCAGAGCGTGGCATCGCTGGTTGAGTTAAAAAGGGCTTCTTCAGCACCTTCAATATCTACTTTTAAGACATCAATTGACTCAATTTTATGGTTATTTAAAAAAGTATCGAGGGTGATTCCTTCGACTGATATAACTCCCTGAAGACCGTGAATGCTAGCTGCTTGCTGGCTAACGCTGTGGCATTCTCTATTTTCTGAAAGATATAAATCAATAGGTTGATTTTGGTCTGAAATAGCACAGTTAAATTTTTTGACTAAGTTGTTTTCTGTGATTTGAGAATACACGGCAGGAACGGCTTCTAGGGCGTAACACCGACAATTAAATTCACGACTTATCTCTTGGCTGAATTGACCGACATTTGCGCCTAAATCGATAACTAAAGACTGAGAGTCTATTAATTTGGTATAAATAGTATGAGTTTTAAGATTTGTCAATCCTGAATGCTTTTGCCAGAACTCGATAGATTTTACTAAAAAATTATAAAGTGTCATAACTGACCCCATAAATCATAGTTTCTAGATATAAGGTATGGTATGTGTTCGAGTAAACTCGAAAAATTAATTAATTGTAACAATACCTTGGTAGGATATACTCTGGCAGCTAAAGTCCAACATCTTACAATCCAAAACCTCAAATCGACATGAGCCAGCATCCAGACCGCATTGCCCCTCACGGCGGCATCCTGGTCAACCGCATTGCCACACTAGACCAAAGACAAGAATTTTTCGACCAAGCAGAAGTTTTGCCGCGACTCCAGCTTTTGGAACGATCGCTCTCTGACCTGCAAATGATCGCGATCGGCGCCTTCAGTCCCCTCAAAGGGTTCATGGGCGAAGCTGATTATCGATCGGTCGTCAAACAAATGCGCCTTTCCAACGGCCTGCCTTGGTCGATTCCCATCACTCTTGGAGTCAGCCAAGCAGTCGCCGACACTCTCACAGAAGGTACAAGAGTGCGCCTCGACTCACCGAATGGCGAATTTGTCGGCGTACTGGAACTTACAGAAAAATACCGCTACAGCAAAGAAGAAGAAGTAATCAACGTCTACCGCACCGACGACCTCAAACACCCGGGCGTCCAAGTAGTAGACCAAGCCGGGCCAGTGAACCTAGCAGGGGAAGTGTGGCTGCTGGAACGCGAACTAGATATCCGATTCCCTCAATACCAAATTGACCCGGCGAAGTCGAGAATCCTGTTCAAAGAAAAGGGATGGAAAACCATCGTCGGTTTCCAAACCAGAAACCCGATCCACCGGGCCCACGAATACATCCAAAAATGTGCCTTAGAAACAGTAGACGGTTTGTTTCTGCACCCGCTAGTGGGTACGACTAAAGATGACGACATCCCGGCTGACGTGCGGATGCGCTGCTACGAAATTCTTCTAGAAAAATACTATCCAAAAGATCGCGTAATTTTGGCAATCAATCCGGCGGCGATGCGCTACGCCGGGCCCAGAGAAGCAATTTTTCACGCTTTAATCCGTAAAAACTACGGCTGCACTCACTTTATTGTGGGGCGCGATCACGCTGGAGTCGGCGATTATTACGGCACTTATGATGCTCAATACATTTTTGACGAATTTGAGCCGGGAGAATTGGGAATTGTGCCGATGAAATTCGAGCACGCTTTCTATTGCAAGCTGACGGAACAAATGGCTACAACTAAAACAAGTCCCAGCACTCCGGAACAGCGGGTGCACTTGTCGGGAACCAAAGTTCGCGAAATGCTGCGCGCTGGCAAATTGCCACCACCGCAATTTTCCCGCCCGGAAGTCGCCGCTGAGTTGGCCAAGGCTATGAATATTTTTAGTTACGAAATTTAAGTCTTGAACCAGGCTCTTGGCAGTCTTCTCAATAGTTTTGAATTTTAATTTTTGAGTTTTAAGTTGAAATTTTCAATTTAAGACTCAAAAGTTAAAAATTAACAATTGTCTTAATACTAAATCCTCACAATCTAATTAAATCATCGACCAAAATTGGGTAATTTAACTTAAAATAAAAAACGGAAAATCCAAAGCTATTTAAAAATGGGACTGAAGCGGCGGGAATTTTTGCAGCAAGCTGGCCTGGTGCTAGCGACGCTCGGCATCAGCGAGGCGGGTTGGCGGCAGTTGGGTTCGCGCTACCTTCAAGCCTTGGCAGGGCCGGGCGCCCGCAAATTGGCTTTGTTGGTCGGCGTTGACAAATATCCGGACTCGCCCCTGCGCGGCTGCGTCACGGATGTGGAATTGCAGCGGGAACTCCTGATCTATCGGTTTGGATTTGTGCCGTCAGATATCCTAACTTTGACTGACGCTCAAGCTACTAGGGAAAATATCGAGACGGCTTTTGTCACTCATTTGAGCGAACAAGCAAAACCTGGTGATGTGGTGGTTTTTCACTTTAGCGGATGCGGTAGCCGAGTCGGTTCGATCGACTCCGATGGCAAAATGCAAAACAGTTTGGTGCCGGCGGATGACGTTTTACCGCTGTTAGAAAACCGATCGGTAAACGATATTTTAGAGGAAACTGTGCTGCTGTTGGTGCGATCGCTCGCCACAGAACAGGCGATCGCCATCCTGGACACCAGCTACTCCTATCCGGGTTTCCCCAAAAACGGCAACTTTCGCATTCGCTCCCGCCCCCGTCCCACGATCGGGCAGCCAGGGCTAGCAGAACTAACATTCGCCGCAGGTCTCAAATCGCGCCCCAATCTGCGTTCGGCAGCCGCCGTACTTGCCGCGGCTGCTCCTTCACAACTCGCCGCCGAACAAGAGTGGAACGGATTTAGTGCAGGTTTGTTTACCTACGCGCTCACCCAAACCCTGTGGTGTGCAACTCCCGCCAGCAGCTTCAGCGTCTGTGTGAGCCGCGCCGCGGGTAAAGTCGAGCAAATGGGTTGGCTACCGCAGCAGCCGGAAATTCGCAATGACGATTTGACAGTTGGCGGGGAAGCTGTGAATTTTGCCAGAAGTTTAATGTCAAATTCGCCTGCTGCTGACGGCGCGGTGACAGCGGTAGAAGACGGCGGCAAAACTGTGCAGTTGTGGCTGGGTGGCTTATCGCCCGGGGTTTTGGAGTCAGCAGCGGGCTCTGTGTTTGCTGTGAATTCCTCCCAAGGTGCAAAGCTGTTGCTGCGGGGACGCACGGGTTTGTCTGCCAAAGCCCAAGTTTTAGATGGCGAACTAGCCGCGGGCGAACTGGTGAGGGAAGAAATTCGGGTATTGCCGCGAAACATCGGTTTGACAGTAGCTTTAGATTCGGGTTTGGAACGCATCGAGCGGGTGGATGGCACCAGCGCCTTTGCGACTGTGCCGCAAGTTTCGGCAGTGGGGAGCGAGCAACCAGCAGACTTCCGGTTCGGCAGAATTCCGGAAACAATTGTCGCTCAAACTCCTGCGGCTGCTTACGATCCTGCTTTGTATCAAGGTCGCTACGGTTTGTTTTCCTTGGGTCAAATACTGATTCCCGATACTCAGGGCGACGGCGGGGAAGCGATCAAGATGGCGGTGCAGCGGTTAACCCCGCAGTTGAAGGCGCTGCTGGCGGCGAAGTTGCTGCGGCTGACTGCCAATGAGGGGTCTTCGCGGCTGAAGGTGCGCGCGGTGCTAGCAACTCTGGCGCCGCAAGCTCGGGTTGTGGCGCAGCGGGAGCCGGTGCGCGCTGGCGGTGGTTACCGCCTCGAACCTCTGAACGGAGAAAGCGAGAAATCGACTCATTTTGATATATTAAGTGTGAAAAACGGCAGCCGAGTTCAATACAGGTTGTATAATGAGGGCGATCGCCCGGTTTATTTTGCGGTGTTCTGCTCCGACAGCGCCGGACGGCTGTCAGTGCTGGGTACTGAGGGCCAATACTCGGCAACCGGTATGTCGCGGGCGATCGCCCCGGGCGAGAATTTGAGCGTGCCGGCGGCTGGGGCTTTCGGGTGGCCGATATCTGGGGCAAACGGACTGATGGCAACCAGAATTATATTTAGTGAGACACAGTTCGATCGAACTCTGGCGGCCGTGGAATTGCAGCAAACGAGGGAAGCCGTGCCCTTAGTGCTGTTGAATCCTTTAAATGTAGCGCGGGCAGTATTGGAAGATTTGCACGCTGCTAGCATACCGGGCGTGCAGAAAATGGGCATATCGACGGACGATTTGGCTTTGGATGTGCGTGCTTGGGCAACTTTAAGTTTTGTTTGTCGAATAGTTTAATTTCAAAATCCAGCGCTTTTTATACAACAGATATTTTAAATATCTGCAAGTGCCAAATCGAGTTTCAATCTCAACCAAAGTCAAAGCCCAAATTCTGAAACGATCGATCGCCAATCGAAACTTTCAAATTTCAATCGCCATCAACCGCAGTATTGTAAGTTGTCCGACATTTATAGCAACCGCCACATCGGTGAGGACATAAATAACTTCATGAATAGAGCCGATA
>NZ_JAUBOJ010000391.1:0-6907 GCF_036700185.1 Microcoleus sp. BM001215392
CCTTCTAGGGGGAAATAAAACAAAATTATTCACTGTTTCAATCCTCTTCCTTTTAGGGAGAGGTAACTGTCAAGCGGTCAACTGTCAACTGAAAGTTTGCAGCTCGATCGCCATTTCATAAAAAAAAATAATTCGCGCAGGTTCAACCTCTAATTCCGCATAGGTTCGCCCAACGCACGCTGCATCCAAAGCATCGCTCGCATTGGCGATCGGATTCATAAACACTTGATTTAATTGTCCAAAAAAGCACTTGACACGCGGCAAATTACCGCAGTCTTTATATTGGCGGGTTTAATGTATTTGTGAATGATGCGGTGGCGGTAAAGTATATATAATGTATTGCTTAAGTCGATCGCAATTTGAAAGAACTCAATTGAATTGGGTAAAATTTCCCCTTTTCCCGTCCATGCCTTCAGAGAAATTCCCCCGAAGTCTTTCACAATCAACGCATAGCCGTTGCGGTAGGGTTCCAAGCTGTAGGTTTGGATGATTCCGGGAAAATTTAGGTTTTTGGCAATGGTATATTGATTGCGAAATTGCACGAGTTTGCTAAAGCTGGGATACTCGTTTTGCAAGACTTTGATGGTGACGAGTGTTCGATCGCAAAAGCGAACTCCGCGATAAACTAGGGTGCGAGTTCCTGAGTAAATGTGATCTATAATTTGATAACCTGTGAGGTTGATCGTAGCGAGAGTTATTGGTTCATGAAATTTTTTATTTGACTATTATAGTCTAGTAATTATCAAAGAATACCATAGTATAAATACGGAAAGCATCACAAAATCGCTACCCAGTAAGCCGTTAATAGTTAACCGAATTGAGTTAACTATTAACAGTTAGTCGAATTGGGTTAATCGAATCAGTTCATTCTGGCTGTCAAGGCATCTCGGGCTTGTTCTCGATCGTCAAAATGGACTTTTTCGGTGCCTAAAATCTGATAATCTTCGTGTCCTTTGCCGGCAATCAGCACGCCATCTCCGGGTTTAGCGTCCATAATAGCAGTGCGAATTGCTGAGGCGCGATCGCACATCACGACGGGTTTTACGGTGGCGGGAATACCTGCGAGAACGTCTTCTAAAATGCGATCGGGATTTTCGGTGCGCGGATTGTCGGAAGTAACAACAGCTAAGTCTGCTAATTCTGCCACGATTTTACCCATAATTGGGCGTTTTGTGCGATCGCGATCGCCACCGCAACCAAACACACAAATCATTTTGCCGGGAATAAACGGCCGCGAAGCCTTCAACAAGTTCTCCAAACTGTCAGGAGTGTGGGCGTAATCGACAATCACGCTAATATCTTGGTCGGGACTAATTTGCACCCGTTCCATGCGTCCCGGCACTCCCGAAAACAAAGCTAATTTCTCGACAATGACGGACAAATCTAAACCCAATTGTAAAGCTGCACCGACAGCAGCCAACATATTTGATAAATTAAATTGACCGACTAAAGGCAAAATAAAAGCAGTTTCGCCCTTGGGACTGTGCAGAATTCCCTTAACTCCATTCGGCTGATACTGCAAATCATCAGCATACAAATCAGCCGTTTTGTCGCTAGTGCTGTAACTCCAAACTTGCTCGGGTTTGAGGGTTTCAACAATTCGCCGCCCGTAGGCATCGTCAATATTAATTACCGCGCGATTTTTGAGGTAATCCGAGCCAAACAAAAGCGATTTAGCCTCAAAATAATCTTCCATATCGCGGTGATAATCGAGATGATCTTGAGTCAAGTTTGTAAACACAGCAACTTCAAAAGTACAGCCCAAAACTCGCTGCTGTGCTAAAGCGTGAGAACTGACTTCCATGACACCGTGTTTGCATCCAGCGGTTACAGCTTCGGCTAGCTGTTTTTGCAGGTCGATCGCAAAAGGTGTAGTATAAAGTGCAGTTTGTTGGAAGCCTGGCCAGCGAGTGTACAGCGTGCCAAAAATTGCTGCTGGTAACTGCATTTGATTGAGCAAAAATTCGATTAAATGAGTTGTGGTAGTTTTGCCGTTCGTTCCGGTAACGCCGACAAGTTTTAATTTGTTAGCGGGATTTCCGTAAAATGCGGTGGCTATTTGACCGCAAGTTTGAGTCATATCGGTTGCGACAATCACGCAGGTATCCCCGTCTTGGGGGGGTGTTTTCTCGGCGGCTGCGGTGGAAATTATGGCGGCAATTGCACCACTGGCGATCGCGCTGGGCCAAAAATCTCCGCCGTCTACCCGCGTTCCCGGCATTCCCAAAAACAAATCCCCCGCCCCACAAGCGTGGGAATTAGTAGATAAACCCTTGACTTCGGCATCGAGGGCGCGATGTTGGGCGTCAAAGGAAATGCCGGGAAGCGCTGCTAATAATTCTCTCAATTTCATCGAAAAAACTCCTCACTTGGCTGTTTTGAATATGACTTGCGCCAGAAATTGTTCTATCCGCTATATACAAGCCTTTTCGGTGTGAAATCGACAGCCTCCGGGCCAAGGGTGCGGATTTGGCACAGGAAGGGCTTGATTTTTTGCGTTAAATCATATTATTGCGATCGATCGATTTGCAAATATTTCTGTAACATTTGCTCCAATTGTCGAACTGTACAGCGGGGAGAAGGACGAGGTAATTGTTCTTCTGCAGAAAGTACACTGTCGCCAGCAGATTTTTTTAGTTGGGACTCAACTTTAAATAAAACTGGCACTTCGTACTGGTAAGCTTGAAACCAGTCATCACGTTCGGTAATGTCTCGTACTTCCAATTGAAACTTCAGGCTTTCAATCTGTTCGAGTTTTTCTTGCAACCCTTCGCACAAGTGGCATCCGGGCTTGCTGTACAAAATCAATCGCATCATAAGAGTACAATTGGACTCGATCTTAAATTATCGAAATTGCGAGCCAATAGCTGCAAGTTTCGCTAACGCGAGTTGGCAAAACCAAGGTGAGCAAAACACAACTCACGGCTTGATTGGTACAATTCGCGATCGAGGCTATCTTAACATTTGAGGAGAAGCAATTACCGAGAACGACCGTTAAAACACAACTACAAGCCGATTCATCTCTTTCTTCTCGTACTCTGGGTACTCTGCACCTCTGGGGTCAAAAAACAAATCTAGTCGATCAATAATCCAATAGTCAGGTTGATGCACAGCTACTTGTAAACTTAGTTTTAATCTACTTGACTAATGAATCAAGCTAAAGTATATTCTGAAAATAGCCGTACAAACAGGAGGCCGTATGGACTGCACCGAATATGCAGAAGCCAAGCGCAAAGCAGCCAAAAAAATTAGCGCGGATATTCGAGAACGCTGGAACAATCGCATCGTGACGCGGGAATTGCACTTGATGGGCGAAGCGGGGGCGGTGCAGTATCTGGCTGATTACGGGCGCGGAATTGGTACGGCAAAAGTTATTAGTTTTGCACTGTGTGCGGAGTCGGAAGGATACCCGTCCATGGCGATCGGCTTTTGGAAAAGAGCGTTTGAATTGGAAACCGGAGAAAACCCGACTAAAAGCAGTCTAAACAACTCTACCACCAATGCTGCTCCGGCTGCAAAATCCAAGGCCGCAGCCCAAGTTGAGACTCTCAACAATCCGATTGTCCCGGAATTGCCGGCGCATTTACAGCCGGGAAGGATTGTCACCATGCAGCCGGTAGACGCGCCCAGCGAACGTTCTTATTACATCGAAAATCCCGATTATTGGGGACAGCCAAAACGCGACGGCAATCGAGTGGTGGTCGTGGCGACGCCAGATCGAGTATACTACCAATCGCGATCGACTAACCTGCGACAACAAGCATCAATTGCGATCGATCGCACTTTAATCGACACAGCAGCTAAAATTGGCACCTTTGTTTTAGACGGCGAACTCTATTACAAAAGCTGTACGGGCAGCGAACACCGCACGGGCGCGCAAGCTGCTACAGTTAATATTGAAAGCGGTTTTCCGACCACCCAGCCAACAGCAATTTATGCCATTTTTAAATGTTTGTTTTCCCAAGGCAAAGACTTGACTGGGTTGGCAGAATCGGAACGAATTGCCGCCGGAGTTGCAGTTGGTGAAATGCTGGTAAGTTTATCTTCAGAATTTGAAATTGTCCCGACATCTCGCACCAGTGCGGAAAAATTTTTGCTAGCCCAGCAGCAGGAAACAGAAAATAGAGAAGGTGAAGTGTGGGTTTTGCATAACTGCTACTATGTGGGTGGGAAAGATGTTAAGAAATTTCCCATGGTGAGGACTAAATACTGTCAGGAATACGACTTATTGATTGTCGGGTTGACTCCGACAAAAGTAGCGGGGCGGCCGTTTAGTGCGATCGAAGTTGCGCAAGAAATTGCGGGCAAGTTAGTACCGATCGGAACAGTGGGAACGGGCTTTAGCAGCGGAGAAATGCTAGAAATTGCCCGACTGTACGAGGCGAACCCTCGCGGAGTCAAAATCAAAGTGCGATCGCAGGGATTGACAGAAAGCGGCAAACTGTGGCACGCCCGATTCCTAGAAATTTGTTAAAATAGCACGGCGGTTGAAACCGCGTCTTTACAAACGTAGGCGTTAGCCTTCCCGAAGGGTAGTCTGCCTCCGCAGACAAAGAGAAAATAACATAATTTTAGCCGTCCGGTATTCAGCCATGTCCTAGCCGGATCTATGAATTTCAACAAATATTATCGCACAAAATCAGCCGAGGACAAATCAATGGTTATCAGCAAAAACAACTTCTACATTTCACCAGAAGAATACCTAGAAGGCGAACGAGTAAGTCCCATCAAACACGAATACAGACGCGGACACGTTTATGCAATGACGGGGGCAAAAAAGCCCCATATCGTTATTTCTAGCAACTTAATCATGCTGCTAGGGACGCATTTTCTGAATTCGCCCTGCTTAGTTCTCACGTCAGATATAAAAGTCCGATTGGAAGAAGCAAATTGCTATTATTACCCCGATATAGCAGTTACTTGCGACGAAAGAGAGATAAATTCCACCGAGGATTTTATCCTGTATCCGTCTTTGGTTATTGAAGTGTTGTCGCCGTCAACAGCAACCTTTGACAGAGGCGATAAATTTGCCGATTACCAAACAGCATCGAGTTTGCAAGAATACGTGCTCATCACTCAATCAGAAATCCAAATTGAATGTTTTCGACTCAATGCTGAGGGAAATTGGGTTGCTCAGATTTACCGACAAGGAGATGAGTTAGAATTAACGAGTATAGATTTTCGCTGCCCGATTGAACAAGTTTATCAAAAAGTCCCCGGCATTATCTCGTAATGTATGAAATCACATTTTGTGTATTTTACAAAAATCTTAAACCAGGTTCGTAGTGAGGACTTTAGTCCTTCTTTGGCTTTTTAAGAAGGACTGAAGTCCTCACTACGAACCTAAATTACAATTCACAAACCCAAAAACAATGATTAAAATTTTACACCTTTCAGACATTCACATGGGAAGCGGCTTTTCCCACGGCCGCGTCAATCCAGAAACCGGGTTAAATACGCGGCTGGAAGACTTCGCGGCCACACTGGGTAAATGTATGGATAGAGCAATTTCTGAACCAGTAGATTTAGTTATATTCGGCGGCGATGCTTTCCCTGATTCGACGCCGCCGCCGTTTGTAAAAGAGGCTTTTGCGAGCCAATTCAGCCGCTTAGTAGAAGCGCAAATTCCGACAGTTTTGCTAGTAGGAAATCACGACCAACATTCTCAGGGACAGGGCGGCGCGAGTTTGGGAATTTACCGGACTTTGGGAATACCTAAGTTTATTGTAGGCGATCGCCTAGAAACTCACCTCATACACACCCGTAACGGCGCCGTACAGGTGGTTACACTGCCTTGGTTGACGCGATCGACCTTAATGACGCGATCGGAGACTGAAAGCCTGTCTGTGGGCGACGTTAACCAATTATTAACCGAAAAACTGACGATCGCCATGGAAGGCGAAATCCGCCGCCTCGATCCAAACATCCCCACCGTACTATTAGCGCACTTAATGGCAGATAAAGCAAGCTTGGGCGCGGAACGTTTTTTAGCAGTCGGTAAAGGATTCAACATACCAGTTGCCATGCTAACACGCCCTTGTTTCGACTACGTTGCCCTCGGTCACGTCCACAAACACCAAAATCTCAACGCCAACAACAATCCGCCCGTAATTTATCCCGGAAGCATCGAACGAGTTGACTTTAGCGAAGAGAAAGAAGACAAAGGCTTTGTGTTGATTAATTTGGAACGGGGGAAAGCTGAGTGGGAATTTTGCACTTTGCCGGTGCGGGTGTTTCAGACGATTAAGGTGAACGTATCTGAATCGGAGAGTCCGCAAGCCGACTTGGTGAAAGCCATTGGGAAGAAGGAAATCCAAGATGCTGTCGTGAGATTGATCTACCAATTGCGATCGGAACAATTAGACTTAATTGATAACGCCGAATTGCACGCACTTCTCGGCGCCGCCCACAGCTACACAATTCAGCCGGAATTAGTCAGTCAGCTAGCAAGGCCGCGGTTGCCAGAATTAAATGCTAATAATAGTATAGAACCTTTAGATGCTTTGAAAACTTATTTAGCAAGTCGCGAAGATTTGAAAGATATTACTGACAGTATGCTAGAAGCCGCACGAGATTTGTTGGGAGTTGAAGAAGAAGTTTTAGTCGAATTTTAGTAAATTATACCGATCCTCACAAAGATCAGGTACGTTGTTGGGCTTCAGCCCTCTTAGTTTTAGGCTTATATAAGCCGTCAGTCATACCTCATCTTTTTGAGAAAGGCTATATATCAATTTCGGCTGTACCGGAATAATTTAACCGCAGAGAACGCAGAGAACACAGAGGAAGAAAAGAGAGAGATGAATAATTTTGATACTAACGGGTTTGGGTACATCTGGTTTTGGCAAATATATCTGTAGGGGCGAAGCATGACCGCAGTAAATATAAAATTATAACTAATAACTTATAT
>NZ_JAUBOJ010000392.1:0-6890 GCF_036700185.1 Microcoleus sp. BM001215392
TTTGACTGATGCGGAATACGAGGCGAAGTTGATGGAACTTCTCGAAGGGGTGAATCAGGGCTGGGGAAGAGGGATTCTTAATCGCAAAACAAATTAAAAATGGTGATTTGGCGGCTTGGTTGCGGAGGTTTGGATCTCGATTGTTGGAGGGCGCGCAGGAAAGTAAAGCTTGAGTCTGCTTCTGGGAATTGCAGGAGGTTTAGTCAGTGCGGGTTTATTAAAATTGCTTGACAGAATTCGGGGCTCGAAATGAACCGCAGATGGGGCTGAGGGCGCACAGAGAAGACAAGGGAAGAAAGTTATTGAGGGTTGATAACTCTGAGGATTTCTGTTATTTAGCAGGCTTGACATCTTCCCACCAAAGCTGGACATAGGGCCAGAATACTTGATCGTCATCTAGCCTGACTGTCACTTCATAGCGATCGATCTGAGTGAGTTCGCCTGTTTTACCATTCAACTGCAATTGTTTGGGATCGTCGGTGCGAATTTCTACCTTGTGATTCAACAGCGGTAGCATTTGCTTTGAAGAACCCTGAAACGGATTTTTGCCTCTGAGCACATAGCCACCAATCAAAGATATGTACATTAAAGTTAGGAAAAATATTGTACACAAACTCACAATCAACAGTGTTTTTGGTTGTGAAAAATTGGTATAAACGCTCGTAACTCCTACTACCATTGTTCCCAAAAATAACAGACTCGGCAGCAGCAGCCCCTCTCCCAAGAATAGGCTACAAAAAATCGTCAGCGGTATCTGAAAACCAAATAATGCAGCTACCCAACTCCACCCCGTCAGCAATGATTCAGATAGCAGCCAATTCATTGCTACCGTAAGGGCGATCGCAATTCCTATCGCCCAAACTGATATCCCAGAATCGTAATATCTGAGGGGAAGAACTACAAACAAGAATGTAGCATAAGCAACACCCGCAACAGCTAAGGCTAATCCACTAATTATTTCATTCCAATTCAACTCCTATTCCTCTCTCTTATTTAGGATCGATCGACTTCACAAATTGTTGCACAGGCTGCGGTAGAGCCGGCACAAAAGTCTTTCTAAAACCCCTAGCATCGAACACCCGCCACAAAATACCCACCGCCACTATCAAGAAAAATATCGCTCCCACAAGATTGAACACAGTGGCCACAATACCGCCGTCATTTTTTTTCGGAGCCGTAATATGTTTAACGCGATATACACCCGACTGGTAATCTCTCGGTTCTGCTTTCTTCGGTGACGTTTTGGGACGCGAACTCGCACGGGGAGTCGCGCTCAAACCGGTGTGGTTAGTTTTAGTAAAACTGCTGGGCGACTTCAACTCAGAAGCAGCGCGCGCCCCCGTTAACTTGCTAGTAGAAGTTCCTGTTTTGCTAACAGCAGCATCTTGAATTCTACTGCTAGAGCGCTGATTCGATTTGCGATCGGCGAGGGTGCGCATCAAATTTTGCAATTGCTGAGTCGCCGCCGCCGGCCGTTCCGCTTTCCGCGCCCAATTTAGCAGCATCGCACCAGTAATCCCGCAGAGGTTCGCAGCCCCCACAGAAGCCAGCCGCTTCAACAGAGGCTGGCTGTTGGACACAAAAACTACCAATGCGTCGGGATGTTCTTGAGCCAAACCGTAAACGCATTGAGCCGTCGCCACGACGAGCATGGCTTGCTTGCTTTGATTTTTAATTGAAGGTTCCAGAGCGCGGTGCGTCTCTTGAGCGTCAGTCGCAATCCAGCCACTATCGCCAAAAAACCGCATAAATTCCCTAGCGACTTGCTCGATGGCTGGTTCCACGGCTTTGTCGGTGAGACGATCTATTTCGTCGTACACTACTTCCGGGATATAGCAACTTCCCACTTTGGCATATTCTTGCCACACTTGGGTTCTGCCAGCCATCAAAACGTCTGCATCAAAAGTTACCAATACAGGAGGAAGTTGATTAGCCATGAATTTATCCTAGATGCTCAGATACTTTATTTTCACTCGATCGCTGAAGTTTAAACAAATTTTGGGTATGAAAAAAATCAACTTTTGGTAATAGATAAATGACCGGGGGCGGGGAGCTGAATTGGAAATTAGTAGTGAGGAACACGATCGCCCTTCCATTCCCCAGTTCGATCGCCCAATTCCTTTATTTTACTCATTTATCGAAACCCCACACGCGATCGCATCAAGCAGCGCGGCTGCTATCTCTTTTGAGTTCGCCCCAAAATCATGCAACTGCCGGCTTGTGCTTCCCACCACTCTCTCGTAACTCATTACCCGATCGGCAACCGAAAAATCGCCCCTCTACAATGGTATTAATTGCCGATTCCCAGACGGCCCGCCAAAGCCGGAGTTAACGGTAAAAGTGCAGCCACCATCAAGAACAAAGCTAGCAAACCCAAAGCAGCGCGAGTGTCGTCTGGTTCAGTCAGCTCGTTGAGGCTCGGTCGCTCCAGATTCCGCTGTACAATTAGAATCACGATCGCCCAATACAGAGCCGCCTGATTGACTAAAGAAGCGATCGCCAGCACCACAAACGTCGCCAAAGTAGCGCGGCTGGCAATTTTCCGACCGTAAATTGCTTGTACGATTCTACCTCCATCCAACTGTCCGGCAGGCATCAAATTAATCGCCGTGATTACCAAGCCCAACCAACCGATAACTACCAGCGGGTGAACGTCAACAATTGGCTGCTGCAATGCCGATCCCAAAAATACTTTTGCTAAACCTCCCACCAAAACCGAGCCCTTGAAAAATTCTGCCGGAATTTGAAACAAACTCCCTGGCCCCGACAGCACCAAACCGACTACCAGCATTAGCAGAGAAACTGTTCCCCCCGAGGCGGGCCCGGCAAAAGCGATATCAAACAAAACTTTACGGTTGGGGAGCAGCGATTCAAAACGATCGATCGCTCCAAAAGAACCTATCTGCCAAGTTGGTATAAAAAACGGCCAACTCAAACGAACATTGTACTTATTTGCCAGCACTCGGCGAGCGATCGCGCCAGACCCTAAAACCGCCCAAATTCCTGCCACAATTGGCATAACTTCTAAATATCGACGCGGCGAGTTAAAGAAATCGAAACCTAGCAGCAAACCCGCAGTTTCCAAGCTGGTAGCAATTGTTGCCAGCAGCAGCACGACTGACAGGATTTTTTGAGATAGGGTAGTTGGTTGCGGGTCGTTGGTGCTGGGCAAAACAATCACTACCGGCTTGTCGTCCTGATTTTCTACTAAAAATAGGCGGTAGCGATCGTTTAATTTTTGTTGCAAACTTGCCGTCAGCCGCGAGTGTACTTGTTCTGGGTCTCCCCGGAGATTGCCTTTCAAGATTACCCCATCTTGATAAGGAATCGTTTCTGTGGCAAAGAAAGTATCGATACCAAAGATCCCTTTAATTGCCTTGAGGTCTTCTACTGGAACCGGAATTATTTCTAACTCATTATTAGCACGCGATGTGACTATCTTAATGCGATCTTTTCCTGGTGGCTGCTGCGGGTCAGGAGCCGATAAATCATTGCTTTGGGACTTTTGCAACTCAGCAGCATCAAGGCGGTTGTCGATCGCCGACGCATCCGAGAACGCCTTGCGCAACTGTCTGCCGAGATAAATGTACAATCCGGTGGATGCCACCAACAGCAACAAGATCGCTACTAGATTGAGGTAAATCCCGGCGGCGGACAAAGCAAAGAACAGCAGCCATGGACTCATCAGCGCCACTGACTGCAACCAAGCCAAAATTCCCGGTTTGCCTTGACCTCTGGCGCGATAAAATCCCCAACCCAGAATTCCCAGAGCCAGCAATAGGAGTGCCGCGGTTGCAGAATTGGACGATGCAATTATCGGCGTTCCGGTTGCTTGGGCCAATACCAGGTTGAATCGGTCGATCGCGCTGCCGTCGAGTAATAGCATTAAATTTTGCGGATTATGAAATAGAGTTGCTGGGAACATGATCCAAACCTGTCCGAAACTAGCCCGATCACTAAGGATAACTCCTCAGGGCTACTCGGCTCACAACCTGCTGCTGCTTTTTCAACTTCCGGGCGATCGGCTATTGACAAAACAAATTTTTTACGATAAGGGATAAATTTTGACCAACCTCTACTCAGATCGTCCGGGAGCCTGAAAATTGGCCGGGGCTCCATCGGGTAGAGGCGAATGTTTGACCGCTGCACAACAAATGCGAAACAAACAAGGTTTGAGCCGCTCTCTACTTTGCGGTAAAGAACGGATCGAAGCATTGATGCTACTAGGTTTAGTTAATGGGTACGGCAGGACTTGAATTAACACTTAGCTTTCAAATTACGAGTTTATGTCGTTCTAGCCATTTTTTGCCCCACTCTGAAAGCGCTGGTTTAGATTTGAGCGAGCACTGAGCGACTTACTGTAGGCTGAGTACATCAGTCAAATTCAGCACTATTAGAGTAAGGGGCGAAAGATGAGCGAAAAATCTAATCCAGTCACGGTAAGTACCACCGCAGACTACCTTATTGGCTACGAGCGGGTTCTGGACTATTTCAAACAAGCACAAAAAGAATGCCCCAAGGGCGTAGGGCTAAAAAGAGACAGGAAAGCTAGCGGTGGTTACATAACACTGCAATTCAAGTTGGGTGACAAGCGGGTCAACAAAACCTGCGGGTGTTACCTGACGATGCAAGGTATTACTGATGCTCTGAGGAAGGCTCATCTAGTTGGTAGCGCTTTACAATCCTTCTCTAGCGAAAGTCGGTTTTTAGCCTGGTATGATGATGTTATTTTGGACAAAAATGTCATCAAAAATGATTTAATAACGTTTGGTGAGGCAATAAAAAAAGTAGACAAAGAATACTGGGAGGGACGTACTAAGCGCCGTCAACAACGTGACAGGAGTAGTATTAGTCAGCAACGTACTTGGAGTGCAGTTTACGGTGACTACTATAAGCTGTTGCCACAAGATACGGTCGTAAACCCAACAGATGTTCTGTCCGTAGTTAATAGTAAAATACAAGGAACTAAGTGCTTTAAAAATTGCTTAGGCGCTATGAAAAAGCTTGCTGAGACTATTAAAAATGTAGACTTATTGAGTCGGCTTAAAGAGATTGACTGTACACAAACAGAATTTCGGGAAGACCTTCAAAATTTATCGGTTGATGAGTTTTTAAAACTTCGCGAGTTGGTTTTAGTTGCCCCCAACGACAAACGATACCATTTGGAATCACGTAAGCGGTGGATGTGGGTATTCTCAATGCAGTTGGTGTATGGTTTTCGAGTTCATGAAGTTTTTGCAATTCAGAATATTGACAAGCCATTTAAGACAAAAGATGGTGTGACTATTCCTGCGTTGAATGAACCGACAAACAAACAAATGATTGCCGTAGTAGGCGATAAAACGTTACTAGATACTACAACCAAGACTGGCTATAGATTGTGTATACCTATGCTGCCTCCTACTCATTCTGACTTAGTAGAATGTTTAGAAATTAAGTCAGGCAACTTGCCCGATATTAGAACATCATCAAACAATCCAAAGACAATTAGTGGGTTATACAGTGACCGCGCACATACTACCTTAAGAAGATGGGACAAAGGCTTTACTCAAACCCATGCTTTACGTCATCTAGCTAATCTCAACGGTCAAATGGCGGGGATGTCTCAGGAGACCAGGGCTAAAAATTTAGGTCACTCAACTCAGATGAATGAAAGCATTTATAAAAAACGAGCTAATACCGAGACAACGATTGATTTGTTAACTCAGTCTACAAAAGAAGCTATCCCTTTAGGTAGCGCTATCGAGGTGCTTAAACAGTTAGGGAGTGACGTTAAAAACATCAAATTGCTAGCCGCCATTTACGGTCTTACACCCGATGAAGTGATGGAGCTACTCACCGAATAATTATCAACGAAACTTTACAATCCCTGTGTTGACAGATGACTCTAAAGCTGCAATCGTGAGTAACTAAGGAAGATTTGATACGCGCGGTTAACCCGGTGTTGGCACACCAGATTAACTACGACTTCCCCAAACCGTTTTCACGTAACGTTTGGAGCCGAATAATTATGACATTTTCAGACGATTGTCTTAGCGGACGATCGCAACTCTTAATGATTGAGTTTGCGTGGTTTTGCCATGACTGAGCCCATAGTGAACCGCCGTCGCATTGATAAACTCAGGGCGATCGCTTTTGAATACGGCCTCACCAACGAAGACGCCAAGGATTTCGGGAAGCTTTCTAAAACTGCTACTTGGGAAGCCCTACTAGAAGTTAATCGCATTGGCTACCTCAATAACGGTGCTGTAGACACAGGTATACACACTGTCTACATACCGCTAGACGATGCACTAGACAGCAAGGCTGAACCGCTTGACACAGTGGATAGCTGGACTGCTACCAACTTTTTAGAATGGATTGATTTAGGTCAACTCATTGCACTCGCACTCGCATCGGCGGGGGTATTCGTGCTGGCAATGAGTTTGTGGCGACAAATCAATCCCCTAAACCTATTTCCCTCCCCAGTTCGCATCAACATTCAAATTGGAGCATCAAAATAATGGGATTAATGAAGCAACTATTCGGTGGCAATCAGTCCGCCGAATCATCCACAGGTAGTGGTTTAGTCCACGATGGCACTCATTCGATCGACAAATCAAAGGTGCTAGCAGCCACAGGTGCAGGCGTTATCAGCCCGCAAAACCCCGGTGACTTTTCCAGCATCCGCAGTGTCCCCGTTGTGCCAGCACCGCGCTACTTCACAGAGGAAGAAGCCGATGCCATGAAGGGCTTAGCAAAGGAAAAGACAGACGGTGCGAGACAAGCTAAACGCGCTTACGAAGCACTGGGGAAGATTGAAGAAGCCGATGCCAAAGTCCACAAACATCACCGCAAATATGAGGGTGTCGTTGCCGACAACGAACTGGTAAAAAAGCGCGCTGATGGCA
>NZ_JAUBOJ010000393.1:0-6866 GCF_036700185.1 Microcoleus sp. BM001215392
AAGGGGGATTTAGGGGGATCTCCGGGCATAAATAGTGTTAAGTAAACCGTATTGGGCTATGTCCGCTAATTGGTAATTGGTAATCTTGCCCCGCAAGCGACTTGCCCCGACTTGTGTTGTAGTCGAACTAGAGCACAAGTCGAAGTTCGCGCTGCGGCGTAGCCGAGGGGAGCCGAAGCAAGCCAAAGTAACGGAGTCTAGGGGAGCCGAGGGGAGCCAATCTCAAATTAAAATGAAAAATCTCAAATCTCAAGCCTAAAACTATACCTCATTTATTCGATCGAGGTTATAGAACAATACGGTTCACTTAAGACAGATCACCCCTAACCCCCCTTAAAAAGGGGGGGACAAGAAACTCTTAAAGTCCCCCTACAACCAGGGGGATGCGAGGGGGCTCTCCGGGCATAAATAGTGTTAAGTAAACCGTATTGGGTTATAGAACCCATTTGATATCTTTGAGTTTTTGGGTTGGGTGACGAAAAATATAGATAGAAACCAGTTTCTGAGATTTACCCTCATGTCGAGAAACCGGGTTTCTACGAGTTTTTGGGTTGGGTGACGAGAAATATAGAGATCGACCCGGTTTCTGGTTTCTGAGATTTACGCAAAATAGATATCAAATGGCTTCTCTATAGGAATGCTCTAATGGCTGGTACAGATTGGTGATTGCTGATTGGTGATTTGTAAAACAACTAGCGAGTACAGAAGAGAAAGTTGAGAACCGTGATAGCTATTTATTTTTTATTTTTTTATTGAGGCTTAGTTTTGGTTGTTGCTAATTGCTGATTGGTGCAACGTCCGGATGACCAATTACTGCGCTTTAATTTTTAAAGAGTGGTTTTTGATAAAGCGGCACAGTAAAAGTAACAGTCGAGCCTAGTCCTTCACCCATGCTGTAAAAATTCACTGTGCCGCCCATGGCTTCTACGAGTTTTTGAGAAATAGCCAATCCCAAACCGGTGCCGCCGTATTGCCTGGTACGGGCGCCGTCCACCTGAAAAAACGACTCAAATAATTTGTCTTGCTTGTCGAGAGAAACGCCTATACCTGTATCAGCGACTCTGATTTTTACGGTTCCGGGGAATTCCCGATCGCGAACTGTCACTTTTTTCTTGATAACTTCGGTACTGATGCGAATGCCGCCTTCTTGGGTAAATTTAATTGCATTGCCGGTGAGGTTCAACATTACTTGCAACAGGCGTTGGTAGTTGCCGTACAAAATAATTTCGTTTTCGGGGGCTGGTTTTTGGATCTGAAATTGCAGTTGCTTTTGCTGTGCTTGAACCTGGGTAAAATTCTCAACTTGCTGCAAGAGTTCGCTGAGTTTGACCGGAGCTAAGTCTAGCTGCATTTTGCCCGCTTCTATTTTGGCGATATCCAAAATATCGTTAATCACATTGAACAAGTGTATTGCCGATTGATAAGCTTCTTCGATAAATTGGTGTGCTTCTTCGGGGTCATCGGCCATGCCGTCTACAACCAGTTTCAGGAAGCCGAGGATACCGTTGAGGGGGGTGCGGAGTTCGTGGGAAGTATTGGCAAGAAATTGACTTTTAAGTTGGGAAAGAGCTACGGCTTCGGCGCGGGCTTGTTCTAGTTCTTGGTAAAGTGTAGCGTGGGCGATCGCGCTGCCGACTTGAGCGACTAACTCGCGGGCAAATTCGAGTTCGACAGGACTCCATGCAGGGGAAGTGCCGCAGCGATGCAAACAGATCAGGGCATTGGGTTGGTCTTCGTAGGAACTGGCTGCTACGAGCACGGAATGGCGACTGAAGGGATCGGTGACGGGGGAGGCGTAATCGACTGCTACGGGCTTGAGGGTGGCTAAAGTTTGAATCCACCCCGGCTGTTCGGCTGCGCGCAGTTCTAATCCCAGCATGGAAGAGTAAGCTTCTTGGCGGTACTCGGCGACTACTTTAAAAGTTTTGGATTGGAGATTTTCGATTTGAGCCGATGACAGGGGAGGTGAGGTATCGCTGGCTATTGACTGTGGCAATTCGGCTGCTGCGGTTGCAAAATTTGGCTGGTTTTCTGAGGTTGACGACGGGGAGGATTTGAGGTTTTCGCTGTCTTTTTTGTAGGAACAGATGATGCAGCGGCTGGCGTTTAATACTTGACCCAAACTGTTAACTGTTTGCTGCCAAATTGTTTCTAAATCGAGGGTTCTGTGCAGGTTTTGAGCGATTTGGGAGATGATTCTGCGATCGGCGATGATTTCCCAGTGGTTCGCGAGCGATCGAGCGTGGGTGCGGCCCGCGGCGAGCAGCATTTGCTGGCTGGCGTCTGAGG
Source organism: Microcoleus sp. BM001215392 (assembly GCF_036700185.1). Classification (NCBI taxonomy): domain Bacteria; kingdom Bacillati; phylum Cyanobacteriota; class Cyanophyceae; order Oscillatoriales; family Microcoleaceae; genus Microcoleus; species Microcoleus sp. BM001215392. The sequence continues at coordinate 2,290 of NZ_JAUBOJ010000393.1, forward strand.
CGGATGGTAAAGCAGGGTAAGGGATGAATTCTGCCGAATCTGGCTGGAATTCTGGGGGTTTGTCTGACAGCAGCCTTCCCATCACCAAGACTTTGGTAGCTCGGCCGTTTGAGTCGATCGGCGCAGTGACTGTCAAATCAAACAAAAAATATTGTCCGGCGCGGCAAAATGGATAGCTGAACCGTTCTGGTACCAGGGTTTCGATCGCTCTGCGGAGGATATCGAGATAAGGCTCAGGGGCGATGGGTTGCAGAGTTTCGCTCAGGGGGCGATCGACAATTTCTGCTGCTATGAGGTTGTACTGCTCGGCTTTTTCCCAGTAAAAAGATAGATATCTACCGTTTGCATCTTGGGTAAATACTAATTCTGCCCCTAACTCTTGAAAAAAGGCTGTAGAGGCGAGGCTCGATCGCCGAAAATCTGTGTTAGTGTCCATCAGGAGTTGGGGATGAAAGTATTTCGGATTTTTGAGTATCGAGTTTTTAATACAAAAATCAATACTCAAAATTGTTTTGGGATTCGATCGTTAAGTTGTGAGTTATTAATCAACTAAGAAGTTACGGATATTTAATCGATTGTATCAAATCCGGTAACTGCGGAACTAGACGCTGCTAGCGATCGTTCCACTCGTAGTGCACCCCGAAAAATCTTATTCCGATACCAAGGAAAACTATATTATTTACTCAACTAAACTCATACTTCAAAACTATTTGATGCTGTCATGATTGGTTTTTAAGTTATGGATGAAATCAAAAATTATTAATTATTAAATTCACCGATTAACTCAATACTCCAAACATTTTCTGTCCACCCTTTCGGGTCATTAACAAATCAAAATTAAGAGTTAGGAATTAGTAGCCTGCACAGATTAACCATCGACTTTGAAGATGATGTGCTTATTTGAGGCTGCGAACAACTCGACTCGGGAGCTAGCTGGCGCATTTTTGGCCTCACCTTCAAGAGTTTCGAGGTTCGGAGTTAGCTTGTGGAACTCCGAACAACCAGTGGCTTTCGCCGCAGAGGCCCGGAATGGCCTCAGTCGTTCCACTCGCCGCGGGGCGGGACTGGCGGGTTGCGGCGCAAACTCATAGCTTGATCGTCTTCGCGGCGATCGCCTCTAAGCCACTGCTTGATGGCTGTTTCAATCACTTTGCTGGGGTCATTTGTCAAGTGCTTAATTTGGTCTAGCAGTTCAGAATCTATATGGATAGATAGTTCCACTTTTTCTGAAGAACTGTGGGAGGGTATGCTTGACTCGCTCATAGTTAAAAAATCCTAGTTTTAATTCTTAAGTTTCAATTCCTTCTAGGAATTTACGCTTTTTTGTTTTGAAGGAAGTGTTTTGAAGGAAGTGATGGAGTACCTCTAGTAAAGATGCACAGGGGATGAAAACCTATACTTTGTTACACCCTTACCGTCCCGCTTCCGTCATTTGACCAAATTATCTGCTGCTTGTCAAGCGCTACCAACCAACTTGTCACCAATGATTTTAAGCTGGGGAGCGCTCCCCAGCCGGAAACCTGACTGAACTGTAGTGAGGGAATAATTATTTTGCCAGCGCTTCGTTGAGAGGCTGGTGGAGGTTTCATCCACGCTCAACGAGTGAACATAGCATAAATACAATAGATATGTCAACCCACGGTCGAGAAAAAATTAAATTCTATTTAAGTCTCTAAATGACTATAAATGACTGTAGATTGAATGAAGTTTTATAATACAACAAAAGTCAATCTTTGGCCCATAGGTTTTATGACTAACGTTCCTGTATCTCGCATTCGTAATTTTTCGATTATTGCTCACATCGACCACGGAAAATCTACCTTGGCCGATCGGCTGTTGCAGCAAACTGGGACTGTGAAGGCACGGGAGATGAAGGAGCAGTTTTTAGACAATATGGATCTCGAACGCGAACGCGGCATTACGATCAAGCTGCAAGCGGCTCGGATGAATTACACTGCCAAGGACGGTCAGGAGTACGTGCTGAATCTGATCGACACTCCCGGACACGTTGACTTTTCCTATGAGGTTTCGCGATCGCTCGCTGCTTGCGAAGGGGCGCTGCTGGTGGTAGACGCTTCTCAAGGCGTGGAAGCACAAACCTTGGCAAATGTCTACCTTGCCTTGGGAAATAATTTAGAAATTATTCCGGTTCTAAATAAAATTGACCTACCGGGGGCGGAACCGGAACGGGTGAAAGGAGAAATTGAAGAAATTATCGGTCTCGACTGTAGCGGGGCGATTGAGGCTTCTGCTAAGGAAGGAATTGGTATTGATGATATTTTGGAGGCGATCGTGGAATTGGTGCCGCCGCCGCAGGATACTGTTGATAAACCGCTGCGGGCGCTAATTTTTGACAGTTATTACGATGCTTATCGCGGGGTAATTGTGTATTTCCGGGTGATGGACGGAAGTGTCAAAAAGGGCGATCGGGTGTTGTTGATGGTTTCGGGGAAGGAATATGTCATCGATGAATTGGGCATTTTGTCACCGACGCAAGTGCAAGTAGACGAACTACACGCCGGGGAAGTAGGTTATCTGGGCGCGGCAATTAAGGCGGTAGCTGATGCTCGCGTTGGGGATACGATTACTTTGGTGAAAAAGCCTGCACCGGAGCCTTGGCCTGGTTATACGGAGGCTAAGCCGATGGTTTTTTGTGGCTTATTCCCGATCGATGCTGACCAATTTCCCGACTTGCGGGAAGCTTTGGAAAAACTGGAACTCAACGATGCGGCGCTTTCCTATGAACCGGAAACTTCTAGTGCGATGGGATTTGGTTTCCGGTGCGGTTTCTTGGGTTTGTTGCACATGGAAATTGTGCAGGAAAGATTGGAGAGAGAATACAATTTGGATTTGATTGTTACGGCTCCTTCTGTGGTTTATCAAGTCACAACAATTAAAGGAGAAGTGTTAACAATTGACAATCCGAGTCACTTACCAGATCCTCAGTATCGGGAGAAAATTGAGGAACCTTACGTGCGCGTAGAAATGCTGTCGCCGGAAACTTATGTGGGCGCGCTGATGGAGTTATCTCAAAATCGGCGGGGCATTTTTATGGATATGAAGTATCTGAGTCAGGGGCGGACTACGTTGGTTTATGAGTTGCCTTTGGCGGAGGTGGTGACGGACTTTTTCGATCAGATGAAATCGCGATCGCGCGGTTATGCGAGTATGGAGTATCACATCATCGGTTATCGCGAAAATCCGCTGGTGAAATTGGACATTTTAATTAATGGCGATCCGGTTGATGCTTTGGCGATGATCGTCCACCGGGATAAGGCTTACAATGTGGGCCGCGGCTTGACTGAAAAACTCAAGGAGTTGATTCCCCGCCACCAGTTTAAGGTGCCGATTCAAGCAACAATTGGCGCGAAGGTGATTGCTTCGGAACATATTCCGGCTTTGCGGAAGGATGTGTTGGCGAAGTGTTACGGCGGTGATATTTCGCGGAAGAAGAAGTTGCTGCAAAAGCAGGCGAAGGGTAAGAAGCGGATGAAGTCTGTGGGTACTGTGGATGTGCCGCAGGAGGCTTTTATGGCTGTGCTTAAGCTCGATCGCGATTCGTAATTTGTCTGTAGGTGCGATCGGCTTTAATCGGCTTTAAGGGCGATCGCACTTTTGCACAAGTTTTTTGTAGTTTCTAATTGTTTGTAGTCACCCGGCGGTTGAAACCGCGGCTACAAAAACTTGCGTCACCCGGATGCAGACTGAAGTCACCCGGCGGTTGAAACCGCGGCTACAAAAACAAAGTCCGCCTCCGCGGACTAAGATATTGACGGAGTATTTAAGCCTGATTTAGTATCGGTTATAATTAAGAATATAATTGTTCCTTGAATTTACTATTATGAATACCAAAATATTACTGAAGCCATCTGAAAGATTAACAAATTTTTCCTTAACAGCCGTCATCGAACAGGAAACAGAGGGAAAATATCAAGCGATTGTTTTGGGTTTACCTGAATGTCAAGCTGAGGGAAATACTCGCGATGAGGCGATCGCAAATCTCAGTCAGTTGGTAACGAACCGTTTAGAAAAAGCCGAACTGATTTCGCTAGAAATCCAAAACCAAAAACCCGATCGCCCAGCTTTGACAGTCCTGATTGAACAGGAAACAGCGGGAAAGTATCAAGCGGTGGTTTTGGGTTGGGAAGAATGTAAGGCTGAGGGTAATAGCCGAGAAGAAGTTATTACCAATATTAACTTAGTTGTGGGCGATCGGCTAGAGAAAGCCGAACTCATTTCTTTGGCAATTCAACCGCCCAAACCGGAACATCCTTGGATGAAATTTGCTGGAATGTATAAAGATAATCCGCTGTTTGATGAGGTGCTGGAGGATATACAGCAACTTCGGTGCGATCGAGATGCGGAAATGGAAGAGTATTATCGGAAAATGGATGCGGAGGAAGCCGTCAAGTGAGTTTTTGGGTACTAGATACAGATCGTGTGTCACTTTTTCAACAAAATCATCCTGTTTTAACTGAACGAATTAATGCAGCCAATCCCGAAGAGATTGGTGTCACCGTCAGGGTGCATCTCATTTTTGGAAATATACTCGTAGGGGCGAAGCATTTCGGCAGTAA
>NZ_JAUBOJ010000394.1:0-6736 GCF_036700185.1 Microcoleus sp. BM001215392
AATAATTTATATGCGGTCATGCTTCGCCCTCCTCAAAAACCAGATGCACCCGATAGCATCATTTTTGTATCTCCGATCGCATCATTCTTAGATGTTATTGTTTGCGGTGCGTCAAAATCGCAATAAGCCTCTGCGATTGCTTTCATAAAAGATTCCTATGACAAAATTGCTAAAATTTAGAAAGGTGAACTGTGTTATCCCAAAAAACTAGGATTGGACTCTGGAGTGCCTCATTTTTAACCGGATTGGTTGGAGTTATTAACCTGCTATCTGCTGTAACTCCCAGTTTACCCGATCGCCGAAATTGGTTGGAACCATTTTTTCCTTTTCCCGTGCGTGCGGGCGGGCATTTTTTTGCAGCTCTGATCGGATTTATGTTGCTAACTTTGGCAACAAATTTGTTGCGGCGCAAGCGGATTGCTTGGTTGCTGACGGTGGGATTGTTAATTGCTTCTATTTTAACTCATTTAGTCAAGGGATTGGATGTTGAAGAAAGTTTAATTTCTGGGGTGCTGCTGTTTCAGTTGTTGGTGATGCGGAAGACGTTTACTGCTCAATCCGATCGCCCTTCAATTGCTCAAGGAATCCGAGTTTTGCTGGGTGCTTTGCTGTTTACCATCGCTTACGGTACGGCGGGTTTTTACATTTTAGACGGGCGTTTTGAAGTTAACGAAAAAGCAATTAATTTCGATTTTGACGATGCTATATTCCAAACTTTTGCCATGTTTTTTACGGCGGATAATGCGGGATTAGTTCCGAAAACTCGATTTGCTAACTTTTTTGCAGATTCGATTTATGCTGTGGGTGCGGTAACGATTGGTTATGCACTTTTGATGCTGCTGCGCCCGGTACTGCTGCGAGACTCGGCAACTTTTTGGGAACGGAATAAAGCTAGAAGAATTGTGGAAACATACGGGAAGACGACGCTAGCGAGGTTGGCGTTACTTGAGGATAAGTCTTATTATTTTAGTCCTTCGGGGAAAAGCGCGATCGCCTACGTGCCCAAAGGTAGAGGCGCGATCGCCCTCGGAGACCCCATCGGCCCCCCAGAAGACCGCAAAGAGGCTATTCTGGGGTTTCAAGAGTTTTGCGATCGCAACGATTGGTATCCTGCATTCTATCAAACTTTACCCGAGGATCTAGAAATGTATTCTAATCTCGGTTTTCGAGTGGTGCAAATCGGCGAAGAAGCAATTGTTGACCTCAAAACTTTTACTCTCAAAGGCAAGGCAAATCAAAACTTGAGAACTGCAATCAACCGACTCACAAAAGCTGGTCATCAAGTCGAATTTTACGAGCCTCCTTTAAGTTTGGAGTTGATGCGAAAGATGAAATTCGTCAGTGACGAGTGGCTACAAATGGTTCAGGGTTCCGAAAAACAGTTTTCTGTCGGTTGGTTTGATGAGGCATATTTGCAGAAAACTCGGGTCGCAGCCATCCACACTCCCGACGGTAAAATTAGTGCTTTTGCTAATATGATATCGGTGGGCGATCGAGTTGTTGGAGTTGATTTAATGCGCCGTCGCAATCAGGTGGAAAATGGCACGATGGAGTGTTTGTTTGCTTCGATGTTGCAGCACTGTCAAGAGTTGGGCTATGCAGAATTTGATTTGGGTTTGTCGGCTTTGGCGGGAGTTGGAGAAGCTGAAAAATCCGGGCGGTTGGAAAAGGTTTTAATTTATCTTTCGGAACACTTGAGCAAGTTTTATAATTTTAAGGGATTGCACAGTTTTAAAGATAAGTTTGGGCCGCGCTGGGAACCGCGTTATTTTGTTTATCCGAGTTGGGGAAGTTTGCCGGATGTTGTGGTTGCTTTGATTCGGGCCGATTCGGGCGATGGCTTACGCCCCGCTATGCTACGACTTTTTGACTATTTGCGCCCGGGAAGTTAGGCGATTTTAGATTGAAGGTTTTAACGCAGCAATTACCAACAAATAGGAGCAGTTTATGAATTTGACGCTAAATCTATCACCTGAATTGGAGCAATATCTCTTAAAGTCTGCTCAGCGGCGAGGCATTTCTGTAGAGGAAGTAACCTTGCAAATGCTGATCGGATGTATGCAGAGTCAGGAACAGGATTCGATCGCATCTGGTGCGGTGTGTGAAGTTTGGTCTCCCTTTGATGCGTTTGATGCTGCACAGACGATGCTGGAAGTTTTAACTGGTTCCGAGTCTCTCTCTGGGAACCTATATCACTCTTGCTCCGCCTCGGCTGGACAATAGAGGCAGAGCCTCCGGATCTGTGTTACCAGGCTCTGCCTGGTAACAAGTAATATCCACGGATAGAGACACGACTTTCTCTTAGTTACATCCGTTACAAAATCCGCTGCCGAACTTCGTTATGCCAATCCCCGCAGCGGCACGCGCTGCTTCTGCAAAACCTCTGAATACAGCTTTTCCAACTCAGTAATATTCTGACTGAGAGTGTAACGCTCGATCGCCCGTTGGCGTGCTTTTTGCCCCAGCAACGTTCCCAATTCGGGATGATCGCAAAACAGCGGCAGCAAAGTTAGTAACTGACTCCGCACCCGCTGAGTGTTCAAAACTATCCCCGCGCCTGACTCCAAGGCCTCGCCGTCAGCACCCGCATCCGTTGCCAAACAAGCTAAACCGCAGGCCATCGCTTCCAGCAGCGACAGCGACAGTCCCTCCACCAAAGAAGGCAAAATAAATACATCTGCACCCCGCAGAATCTCGATCCGGCGTTCTTCCTCGGCGACAAATCCGAGCCATACAATGCCGTCCTCTTCGCCGTAGGACAGTTGCAGCGATGCGGCGAGGGGCCCGTCGCCTACGATCGCCAACACGTTGCCAGGCCCAAAATTACATTGTTTCCAGGCCTTGAGCAAAGCCTCAACATTTTTCTCCGGGGCAATGCGGCCTTGATATACAAAAAGTCGATCGGCTTTTAATTGAGACTTCAACCCCGAAGGCCCGGGCGAATACTTCACCGCGTCTACGCCGTTGGGAATCACAGCCACCCGTTCTTCCGGCACTCCCAACTTCACCAAAATATCCCGCTGAATCTGAGAAAACACGATCGTCGAGTCGTAGTGAGCCAAAAACGGAGCGTAGAGTTGATACATCAGGTGTTGGGTTCCCGATGTTAAATTGCGCAATTTGCGATCGAACGGCGGGTGAAAAGTCGCCACCAGAGGCAAATTCAATTCCTGACAAATTTCCGGTAGCAGAAAGTCTAGAGGCGAAAGCGTCAGGGAAGCGTGAACAACATCCGGTTTCAGCCGCCGCAAAGACTTCATCAAAACTGTGCGGGATTTGAGAGTAGGAATCGTATAAATTTGCGATTTGTAGTGACAGGGTAAAGAAACTTCGTTGCAACTCGCGGGCGAGAGCGAATTAGTAAATGAGGTTGGAGACATCGACGCTCCCCATTTCCCATTTACCAAGCTCCACGCCGTATTGTTCCTGTCGAGTGGCCCCGCTTCTTGGGCAAAGTGCAGGAAGCTAACCTGGTATCCCCGGTCTAATAATGCGTTGGTGACTTCCCTGGAGTAAGTGACATTACCGCAAAAAGGTGATTTTTTTCCTAGCCAAGCGATGTGCATTCGAGTAAATCAGAGTTTGTTATTTTTTAGATTCGATCGACTTTGCTATTAGTGCTACGGAAAATATACCAGGTTAAGACACCGCCTGCGATCGCCAATCCTGCTAAAGCCAAAAATACTGTAGGTAAACCCAGAAAGGTTTCGGCTACCCCGGCCAAAGCCAACGGTAAACTCAAAGCGATATTAGTGGCATTGTTTTGCAGCCCGAAAACTTTTCCCCGCATTTCTTCTGGGGTTTCTGCTTGAATTGTCGTCTGCATCGGCACTCCCACCAATGAGGCAAATAAACCCAACATGGTAATGAACAACACCGAGATCCACAAATGGTGTGTAAATGCAGAAAGACCCATCAGAGCCACTGCCATACCAACAGATCCGATTAAACTCAGTTGGGAGTGAGAAAATTTGTGGCCGAGATAGCCGACTGTGGTCGCCCCAATCGCCATCCCAACGCCCACCGCAGCCAGCAAAAAGCCAAATTGCGATGCTCGCATACCCGGCAGAATTTCTGCTAATCGCACCGCTAAAACTGCCAAGGCTGCAAAAATCGAAAATAGAATAATTAGTTGAATTAAAGCATTGCGGACTTTCGGTTGATCGTTGATGTAACGCAGCCCATCTTTCAAATCTGCTAGGGGATGTGGCGGTTCGTGTTCGACTTCGTTTTTTTCGCCTGTTTTCATCGACAGCAACAGCACTCCGGCGAAGGCGTAACTGCCACCTACTACTAATTCTTTGCCGATGCCGAGTCCGCCGCCGAGGTTGGTAAATAGAGTGTCGGCTAAGGCTAGCAAGGGTTCTCCGACTGCGAAGCCGATAATCACCGAACCCATCATGGTTGTAGTGTAGAGCGAGTTTGCCGATAGCAGGTGGCGGCGTTCCACAATTAAGGGAATTACTGACTGTTCTGCTGGGGCGAAAAATTGAGTTAGGGTGGAAACTAGGAATGTGACTAGCAGCAGCAAGCAGAATCCGAGCGGCAGTTGACCGAGTTCCCAGCCGTCTGAGAGCCACAGCAGCAGGGGTAATGTTAAGACGAAGGCTCCGCGCAGCAGGTTTGTGGCTACGAGCACCGCTTTTTTTGACCAGCGATCGACATATACGCCCGCAGCAGCCCCAAATAATACCGCAGGAATCGTAAAAGCAATCATAATTGCCGATACCCACCTGCTGATGGTTTGATCTGGCGCTTGAAATCTGCTGGCTACCAGGGCGATCGTCAGTACGAGATAAACTTTATCTGCTAGTTGCGAAAAAACTTGCCCGCTCCACAAGGCTAGAAAATTTCGGTTTTTCAGAACCGGCAAAAATCCGGTTTCTTTTTCGGGAGTTTCGTCTACTGCTTCGGCGAGTTCTGCTGTTTGCAGCGGGGGGATGGCTTCTGGTTGTTGGCTTTTACCGTTGCTTGACTCTGTTTCTGGATTTGTGGGATGTTTGTCCATTTCTGGGTCTTGGGCGTTGTTCCATGTTCTGGCAGAGACCGGTGAGCAATCAAAATCTGGAAAATTTTCTCGTTCTTCCATCTTGTGGTGGGTCACAGCTAAAAAAGATGTTCTCAAATCATTATCGGACAGTCGCATCATAGGATTAGGGGTGGATCGCCTGGGATGGTTGAGCTTGGGCGGATGGGAATTTCAAATTGAGGCGTTTACCTCTAATTTTAATAACTCGTAACTTTTCTTATTATCTAGTTTTGCAAGAATCTTGAGCATTTACCTGAAATTGCTTGCTGGTTCGGATATCCCGCAAGCTGGGGTGAGATTTTTACTCAGCCTGATTCAAAATTTAAAACTCAAAACTCTCCAAGTATGTGTCGATCGAGCTTCCCGATCGAATCGTGCAACCTAAATGATACTGGGCATATTGCCGCAAAATATTTTCTACTGATATCCAAGCCGCGCGATCGGTAATCCCCTCTTCTAGTTCTGCACTACCCAACTGTTGCAGCGCCGCTAATTCTTTAGCATTAATATGGAAATTTGTCAAGTGTTTGCTGTCGCTCGTTTGCGGGGAACGGGAGCTGGATCTGTACAGGCTGCCGGTTTGGGAAGAGAGTTCTGCCTCTAAGTTGGCGAGCGACAGCAAGCTGAAGGTTCCCCCAGAGGGTATACTAAACCCGGTTTGCCAGTTCGGATCTGTGAAATTTGGGATCAGGGGTTGTCTGGTGGCGCAACAGACTTGGACTTGGGGCGCGAGGCCTGCTAGGGCTAGCAGGTGAAAAATACCCTGGGCGAGATGGGCGACAAGCACGGCGGCGGATTGGATTTCTGTGCGATCGGACAAACCCTCTAAACGGCTCAAGTGTTCGCCCAGCAAAAAGAAAAGTGATTCTTGCGGCTCGTCGGATAGGGCGCTGGCGATCGCCAATTCGGCCAGATATTGCGCGGCTGATAGTTTTCCGAGGTTGCGGCTCAAACCAGGATAGGATTCGACGGTGCTAGCTTGGGTAATCTTGTCGAGCGATCGACCTTTGGCGATCAGCAATTCGTTGACAACAAATAACTCGCTTCTCCCGCCAATGCTCGATCGCTGTTTGCGAACACCAGGTGCTACGGCTTTAATTAAGCCGAATTCCCGCGTCAAAACTGTCAGCAGGCGATCGGATTCGCCTAGAGGCGCACTCTTAAGATTGATTCCAGTTGCTTTGTAAGTTCGATTCACTAGATTTTAAATTTTAGATTCACAAGGGCAGTCGAGTCGCAAAAACAGTCCACGACACAGAACGTTTATTCGATATTCGATACTCGTTACCAGGCTCCAGCCTGGTAACGCAGATAGGCGAGGAAGAGCCTCCTTAATCCTGTACCGAGGACGCAGAGCCTCTAAATATGGGTTAAGGAGGCTCTTCCTTGGAACCAGTTAAGTTTCAGCTTAAGTTGACACTAATACCCATTACCAATGACAACTGCCAACTGCCAACTGTCAACTGTCAACTGTCAACTGTCAACACTCGTTACCAGGCTCCAGCCTGGTAACGCAGATAGGCGAGGAAGAGCCTCCTTAATCCTGTACCGAGGACGCAGAGCCTCTAAATATGGGTTAAGGAGGCTCTTCCTTGGAACCAGTTAAGTTTCAGCTTAAGTTGACACTAATACCCATTACCAATGACAACTGCCAACTGCCAACTGCCAACTGTCAACTGTCAACTGTCAACTGTCAACTGTCAACTG
>NZ_JAUBOJ010000395.1:0-6729 GCF_036700185.1 Microcoleus sp. BM001215392
CTATTAGCTTGCTTTTCTGATTAGGTTTGCTTATCACCTTGACTCCAGAAGAGCCAACGTTACTGTGAAGGCAAAGGCCCCGGCCGGATGATGCGACAAGTGTCAAGTCCGGTTCTTAGGGGAGGGAGATACGGCGACGTATGCTTTCTTACCCAACAGTCTCATGCACGGTTTCGGAAGAGAGGGGTGGAGTGGTAACACTCCCCTCGACTCTACCTCTCGGCTTTACCCCAATACCGGGTTCGAGAAAAATTTCCATGAATTGACTAAAACATCCCAAGAAATGACCATTTATGGGCAAGTTTTTAGACAAAGAAGACCTGAAAAGCCCATTCTGTCGTGAATTTTGTAAGCGATTTGACCATCATTTACGGGTAAGTTCCAGTTTTCAAGCTTTTTTGCTGAAATCTTTGCGGGGCAAGTATTACACCGATCGCGTGGCACTTCGTTGCAGCGTCGCTACCTTTTGGCCTTGTAGAATTGACCATAGCTGTATGCTTATGTCCTGTATCAGGAGAGAGTTGGATGATTACCCTGACCGGAGTTGCCATTCAAAGCAAAATCTATGAAAGTTCAGCCTCTACAGTGTACCGAGGTATTCGAGTGCAAGATGGTCAGGCGCTCGTCATCAAGTTACTCAAGCAGGATTACCCCTCGCCTCAAGAATTAACGCGCTACAGGCAGGAATATGAAATCACTCGTTCCCTTAACTTCGATGGCGTGGTCAAGGCATACGGTCAGCAAAACTACCAACGCACACTGGTTATTCTCCTAGAAGACTTTGGTGGGGAGTCGCTAGAACGATGGATGCAACAACCAGACTTTTGTCCGATGTCTTTACCAATATTTCTGAGGGTGGTGATGGCCCTGACCGACACTCTATCCAAAATTCATGCTGCCAACATTATCCACAAAGACATTACTCCTGGCAACATCGTCCTCAATCTAGAGACTGGTGTTGTCAAAATGATTGATTTTGGGATTGCGACTCGCTTCAACCGTGTCAATCCAACCTTCAAAAGTCCCCACATTCTGGAAGGAACCCTCGCTTATATGTCGCCTGAGCAAACTGGACGGATGAACCGTTTGCTTGATTACCGCACCGATTTTTACTCACTGGGTGTCACGTTCTACGAATTGCTGACTGGGCAATTGCCGTTTACCACAACCGATGTCCTGGAGCTAGTACATTGTCATATCGCAAAGCAGCCTGTGCCACCGCATGAACTAAATACCACAATTCCTAAACCTGTTTCGGATATGATTCTAAAACTGATGGCAAAGAATGCCGAGGATCGCTATCAAAGTGCTTGGGGCATCAAAGCGGATTTAGAGAATTGTGCTAATCAACTCGAAACAAGAGGTCAAATTAATCCCTTTCAACTGGGTTTGCATGATATTTTCGAGCAATTTCAGATTTCTCAGAAACTATATGGACGAGAGGCCGAGATTTCAACGTTATTGGCAGCGTTTGAACGGGTAGCAAGGAGAGATGATGCGGAGGAGGGGAGAAAGGGAGACAGAGAGAACGGCAATATTCAGCATTCCAGCGTCCCTGCGTTTTCTGAAATGCTGCTCGTTTTGGGTGATGCTGGAATCGGGAAATCAGCATTAGTCCAGGAGTTGTATAAACCTATCACTGAAGAGCGCGGATATTTTGTCTCTGGCAAATTTGATCAGTTTCAGCGCAATATTCCCTATAGTGCGATGGTGGTTGCTCTGAAAAAACTAGTCCAGCAATTGCTGGGAGAACCAGATGATCAGGTGCAACAATGGCGATCGCAACTTCTAAATGCTTTAGGAAGCAATGGACAACTCATAATTGATGTGATTCCAGAAGTGGAGTTGATCATTGGTCCGCAACAACCTGTACCGGAAGTAGGAGCAACAGAAGCGCAGAATCGCTTCAACCGAGTCTTTCGGCAGTTTATTCGGTTGTTTTGCTCAGTAGAGCATCCGTTAGTCATTTTTCTAGATGACCTTCAATGGGTGGACTCAGCCACACTTAGGTTGATTGAGTTAATGATGACAGATGCAAAGACACAACACCTGTTTCTGATTGGAGCCTATCGAGATAACGAGGTTAGCCTGTCTCACCCGTTGATGATGACGCTAGAGGAACTGCGGAAAGCAGGAGCAAGAATCAATCAGATTTCATTAACACCGTTAGAGCTAAACGCGATCGCCCAACTTATTGCTGACACATTGCACACTGATATTATTACTGTTCATTCATTGGCGGAACTTGTACTGCGAAAAACAAGCGGAAATCCTTTCTTCGTTAATGAGTTTCTAAAAACACTCTACATAGAGAATCTGTTAACTTTTAGCCCTGAACAACTTTGTTGGCAATGGAATATTCCTCAAATTAAAGTTAAAAATATCACAGATAACGTAGTGGAACTGATGCTGGGCAAACTCAAGAAGTTGCCTACAGCAACTCAGCAGGTTCTACGGTTGGCAGCTTGCATTGGTGCTGATTTTGACTTAAGCACTCTCTCAATTATTTGCGATCGATCGCCCAACGAAATCTTTTCAGAACTGTTGACAGCCGTTCAGTTTGGCTTAATAGTGCCAACCTCTGAGTTAGATGAACAGTTATTAGTTCAGGATTACAAGTTTCCACACGATCGCGTCCAGCAAGCAGCCTATTCCTTAATTGATGCGTCGCAGAAACAAACGGTTCATCTCCAAGTTGCTCGCAATCTGCTGGAAAAATTTCGACCGGAGCCACGATCCGATCAATTGTTTGAAATTGTGGATCATCTAAACCAGGGGATTGAGCTAGTTACTGATCCAGTCGAGCGGTATGAAATTGCTCGATTAAATTTAATAGCAGGTCAGAAGGCAAAGGCAGCGATCGCCTACAATGCGGCGAAAGAGTATTTAGCGATAGGCAGAGCAATACTCTTAGAGTCTAGCTGGCAAACCCACTATGAGTTGACTTTAGAGTTATATTTAGAAGCCACAGAAGTTGCATTTCTTTGTGGCAATTTTGATGCTGTAGAAACTTGGGCAGAGATCGTTCTCCAGGAAGCCAAAACAGTTCTCGACACGGTGAAAGTTTATGAAGTCAATATTCAAGCTGACATTGCACAAGTTCAACTATTAAATGCCATCCATACCGCACTGCAAATTTTGCAACAATTGGGAATCAGTTTTCCAAAAGATCCAAGCCCGTCAGAGATTCACTCTGAACTAGATAAAATCATATCTCGCTTTAGTGAAAAACCAATTAGTGACTTGATCTATTTGCCGGAAATGATCGAGCCAGAGATGTTAGCGGCAATGCGAATTTTATCCAGCATCACGATCGCTGCTTATATTGCGACTCCTGATTTGATGCCCCTTCTAGTGTCGAAGCAGGTTAACTTATCTATGCAATATGGCAATGCACTTGTGTCTCCCTTTGCCTATGCCACACTTGGCATGGTTTTGTGTGGCAGGGGAAATATTGAGTTTGGTTATCAGTTTGGGCAACTTGCTCTAAGGCTGTTGTCCCGCCTGAATATCCATCCACTGAAAGCCAGAACATTGTTCATTGTAAATAACTGCGTTATTCACTGGAAGAAACACCTTAGAGAAATAGGACAGCCATTACTGGAAGCCTATCAAGTTGGACTAGAAACTGGAGATTTAGAGTTTGCTGCCTATTGCGCTCATACTTACTGCTTTCAGTTTTATGCTTCTGGAAAGCAACTCGTAGAACTTGAACACGAGATGGCAATTTATGGTGAAGCAATCCATCAACTTAAACAGGAAACCATCCTTGCCTGGAGCAAAATATATCGTCAAACAGTCGTCAATTTAATCGGGCTATCGCAGAATCCCTGCCTTTTGATCGGGGAATTTAGTAATGAAGAAAAGGAACTGACAAAACATAAAGCAGCAAATAATGGAATCGCAATCTTTGATATTTATTTCAACAAACTTTTCCTATGTTATCTATTTTCTGATTATGCTCAAGCTGTTAAAAACTCAGCTCTGGGGGAGAATTTAGTGAGTTGCACCACAGCCACCCCCCTTGAACCTTTGTATTACCTCTATGACTCTCTGGCAAGGCTCGCCACATATTGTGAAAGCAGTGTTCAAGTGCAGGAAGATATTTTTGAAAGAGTTGTGGTTAATCAGAAGAAAATGAAGCATTGGGCACAGTATGCGCCCATGAACTGTCTGCATCGACATCACTTAGTGCAAGCAGAGATGGCACGAGTTTTGGGGCAGCTATTTGAAGCGGAAGAACTCTACGAACAAGCGATTCAAGGGGCTAAAGACAATCACTATTTGCATGAAGAGGCACTAGCATACGAATTAGCTGCAAAACATTATCTGGCACGAGGTAGGGAGAAGATAGCCCAAACTTACATCAAGGAAGCTCACTATTGTTATGAACGATGGGGAGCAATGGCAAAAGTCAACGATCTAGAAATTCGCTATCCTCAGCTCTTCCCTCAAGTATCGCATCCAGGACACACATCACTTTCTAAGGCGGCTAAAACAACGTCTAGCAGTTCACCCCTTGCCTTTGATTTAGAGGCGGTTTTGAAAGCATCTCAGACGATTTCTAGTGAAATGGAATTGAATCAGCTACTTCATTCCTTAATGAAGATATTGATTGAGAATGCTGGTGCACAAACTGGATATCTGATTCTGGAAAATTCGGGCAAATGGATGATTGAGGCTGCTTGCGAAGTCGATGCTAGTGAGCAGAGTTATACGACACAAGTGCTGGAATCTATTCCAATAGCAACTCGCTTGCCGGAATCAATTATTCAGTATGTGATTCGGACTCATCAATCCATCATCCTCAATGATGCTGCTTGTGAAGGTAATTTTATTCATGAGCCATCCATTCAGCAGAACCAAACTAAATCGCTCTTATGTATACCCTTACTGAATCAAAACAAGCTCACTGGCGTATTGTATCTAGAAAACCAATTAGCGGCTGGAGCCTTTACCTTGGAACGATCGCAAGTGTTGCATCTTTTATCAACTCAAGCTGCGATTGCAATTGAAAATGCTAGGCTCTACTCCAAACTGCGCGCGAGCGAAAGTCAGATGGCGCAATTCCTAGAAGCAGTTCCCGTAGGAATTGGAATCGTCGATGCGGCAGGTCGTCCTTGCTATGCTAATCAACAGGCTGCTCAACTACTAGGCAAAGGAATTGTTCCTGCTGCGACACCGGATCAACTTGCAGAGGTTTATCAACTTTATTTAGCGGGAACAGATCAACCCTATCCGATTGAGAACCTACCAGTAATGCGAGCATTGAGCGGTGCGCGCACTAGAATTGAGGATTTAGAAATTCGTCAACCCAATGTAACTATTCCAGTTGAAGGTTGGGGAACGCCAGTATTTGACGAGCAAGGTAATACTGTCTATGCGATCGCGGCCTTTCAAGACATCACCGAGCGCAAACAAGCAGAGAAGCTATTAGCAGAATACAACCAGATTTTGGAACAGCAAGTTGCTGAGCGCACACTGGCACTTGAACAGGAACAAGCCGCTCTGAGACAAAGCGAAGCGACGAATCAAGCCACGATCAGTGCGATTCCCGATTTACTAATTCAAATGAGTCAAGATGGCACATATTTGAAAGTGGTGAGAAGCAGCAATTTTCAGCCGTTCAATCCGCAGCAGTTGAAAGCGGGGGCTAATATCCATGACATTCTGCCGCTTTCAACTGCTCGAACGCGAATGGAGTATACGCAACGAGCGCTCCAGACAGGTGAGCTACAGGTTTATGAACAGAAAATTGTAGGTGACGATCGCGTTTACGACAATGATCAATCGAAACCGCTCCAGCTTAAAGTCAATCTCAGGTGCAGATTACTCCTCCAGACGCTACTTGTCGCTAAAGCAAGAACTGCTATTAGCAACAGCGCCCACGCTCACAATTTTGAGCGTTATGGCATTAGTTGAATTGCTAAGTCAGCAACGGTTGTTATTTTCTTCCCTCGCCGTCAGTGCGTTTCTGATTTACCTTGATCCACATCACAGCAGCAACACCGCGCGCTCACTAATTTCAGCTCAACTAATGGCGGCTGCTATCAGTTTGTTTGCCAGTTTTGCTCTAGGGGCGGGCTACAGTGCGGCGGCGGCGGCGATGGTGATCACTATTATTGTCATGATTGTGGTGGATGTCGTCCATCCTCCCGCCGTTGCGACTTCCCTGGTCTTTGCCTTCTCAGTCAGTAGTCAAAACAATCTTATTCTTTTTAGCTTAGGGGTTGGAGCCATTTCTTTGCTAGTTGGATTGGAGCGTTTCGTACTCTGGCTAATGGTTCGTCCTCTAATAGAGCGTGAAGAATAAACCTTGATACTCAATGCTAACTCTGGTATGGGCTTCACGGATCTAGTCGCGTTGGTTCATCATGCGTCGATAGTTTCAGTTCAGTCTGATCTAGCTCATAGAAGCAATTGAAAAATTCGGTAGTACCCTGAAGGAAAGGATCGAGCAAGTTACTATTAGAGAGAATTGTTTACCATAGTGTGATCTGACAGTAGAGATTCCCCATTGTCCTAATTGTGGCTCAAAAGAAGTTAGTCTGAACGGTAAAACTCGGCATGGCAAACAAAATTTTAAATGTCGAGAATGTGGTCGTCAATTTGTTTTAAATCCTGCCTGGAAGCCTATTACAGAAGAACAAAAAGAGTTAATGTCACGGATGCTACTTGAACGTATTTCTCAGGCAGGGATTGCTCGGGTACTTCAAGTGTCAGAAGATA
>NZ_JAUBOJ010000396.1:0-6618 GCF_036700185.1 Microcoleus sp. BM001215392
GTCAGTTGTCAGTTGTCAGTTGTCAGTTGTCAGTTGTCAGTTGTCAGTTGTCAGTAGTTATGATACCAGCTCCAAGTCCAATGTCGATCTTTTGGTGCGAAGTGCACATCCTACTGGACTAATTAGTAGTTATTGGTTAATAGCTTGCACTCATTAATCGAAAATTTCACAAGAATGACAACTGACCAATGACAACTGACAACTGACAACTGACAACTGACAACTGACCAATGACTCTTAACAATATGACGATACATCTTCCTTGCAATCATCTGCCAAATAGCAGAGAGCTCGAAAGCGCATCCCCACCAATTGTTCGTACAGCGGGTTAAGCTTGCACATCGGTGGAATGTGGACGATTTTGCGGCCAAATAACACGACATCTCGCTCAAACGGACACTGCGGTGGAATCATTTTACAGACAAAACGTGCAACTCTCGGATCGTGAACTTCCCAGCCGTCGAGCCAGTCTTTGACGGGTTGGAGGACGTTTTTTTGGTGAGGTTGAGGTCGCCCAGATATCAGGGGTGTTGCGGCGTTCAAGCTAACGGCTGTTTGGCTGCTGGGGCCCTGGGGTGCGTACCTGCTGTCTTCGATGGTGTGTCGCAGAGATTCGATCGCCTCGACTTTGTGACCCAAAGCTGTGCAAAACTTGTAAAGTACCTCGTCTTCGCTCAGGGAGTACGTACCGTCGGCTAAGGCTACCATGACTGCTGTTCTCAAAAAATTCTCGCCGTTGGCGGTGCCTTTCCCTAACACAGCAGCTAGTTCTTCTGCGGTAATCGGTTCAAAATCTGTCTCAAAAGGTACCGGATGTAGTTCATCCTGAGTTAGATTGGCAATCATTTTTTGCTCGTTTTCGTCAAAGTTGCCGTCAGCCCAAGCAATTGTCAGCAATCCCCGCAGCCAAGCGGCAATCTCTAGATCCGTGCAGTTAGATTTCGCGTTACTCATCAGCGTTTCCAGTTCGACATACCAGTCAATTTGTTGGTTTGGAGCGGGATCAATATTCCACCCTAAATAATTTTTACTGCTTTTTTGCTCGATCGATCTATTTGTTGAAGGTTTGTGCCCGAAGATTGCTCCAAACGCTTGTAGTGGACGTGTTAAAAGCATATTTTTTTTCAGGAGCTTCGCCGATTAGCGAGCTAATCTATGGTTTATTCCGCTTCCTCTAAAATGCCGTCTATCTTGAGGAATAGGTTTCGTTGATTGATTATTAAGTATAGTTGCACCGATTCGAGATAGCGTATCGAATTTTACGTAAATTCAACACCAGATTGATCGAATTTATCGCAAGCAATCACAGGTTTGCCAACATAGGATCTAATCAGCAACCGGGTTTCTTACTGCGGGGCGATCCTCTTCGAGGGCTTCGCTAACAAACTTTGCTATGTTTACATTTTAATATATATTTTTGTAAATTTTTGTGTAACGGCCGCGCAACATTTGACAGGCAGCCGGCTTTATGGTTTTCAAATAAAAAGACTTGAGGCAACTATTACCGCCAGTCAAGGTCTGTGATTGCTGGGGCAGTTTATAAATAACACCATTTCTCAAAAAAATTACTTTGAAAGAAGTATTGGTTTGTTTGCTGAGTCTGTTTGTCAGGTGCGTCACTGTCAGATTTTCTGTGGAATTTAGGGATGATTAACGGCGACGCACCCTACGTCTGTTTGTCAGGTGCGTCACTGTCAGATTTTCTGTGGAATTTAGCGATGATTAACGGCGACGCACCCTGCCCCTGCAAAAGAAGTGTTGGGTTTGTTGGCTAAATCTGTTTGTCAGGTGCGTCGCTGTCAGATTTTCTGTGGAATTTAGCTAGAGCGTGCCGTAACCTCACACCATAATCTTTGATTTGGTGTGAGAGGAATGCGCGTCAATCTCTGGGGTTCAATACCCCTTCTTATTGACAATTTCCTTATCAACTCACGAAGAACCTCACTCTGCTGTCTTTCCTTGATTTCGCAGTATCTTTTTAAGTGTTTCAATTCTTCATCGGTGACTCGAAAATTAACCTGATTCATAGCGTTGTCTCGTATAGCTGTGTGCTATAATCCTAGTATGAAATACACCTACCAGTACAAAGCACTTCCCACAACACAACAGAAGCTAGAGTTAAATCTCTGGCTGCGGATTTGCCAGTACTGGTACAACCGTCAGCTAGGAGATAGGTTTGACTGGTGGCAGATGAATCGCTCACCGGTGGATTCATGCCCGTTAGTGACGGCATTACCCGAATTGCGAGCTCAGCCGAATTATTACAGCCAAAAGAAGTATCTACCAGGACTCAAGAAAGCACCCTTAACGGTTGAATGGTCGGGTGAAGTGTTGGATTTATCACGAGTCCCAGCGAACACATTGCAGGAAGTTTGCAAGCGAGTTGACAAATCGTTTGAGCGTTTCATTGCAGGTGATAGCGCGGGGAAAAGAAGCGGCAAACCTCGGTTTAAGGCTCAATCGCGCTTTCGTTCATTTGTGATTGAAGGTGCTGGACTTGAATTGCATTCTTGCTCTGTCGGTGGCAAGTACTTGTACGTGAAAGTTCCCAAGATTGGATTAATCAAGGTTCGGTCACATCGTCACTTGCCAGATGGTGCGATCCTAAAACAGCTTCAATTCGTTAAAAAGAATGATGGCTGGTTTGTGAATTTACGCTTAGAAGATTCAACCGTGCCTGTTTTACAGAACGACATCATCTCAACTTGGGAAAACTCGCTAGGTATGGATGCGGTGCTGCATGAGGATGACTACCTTGCAACATCTGAAGGCGTGAAGTTGCCATCGCTTAAAGTGTTACGAAAAAGCCAACACAAACTCACTCGCATTTCGCAGAAAAAGAACGCTCGGAAACGCGGTTCTAAGTCACGTCGCCAACTGGCAAAGCGAGAAAGTAAACAGCATCAAAAAATTGCCAGATGTCGTAAAGATTTTCAATACAAGACCGCTCACAAGTTGGTGAGAACGGGTAAAAAAGTTTTCTTTCATGAACACCTTAATCTCAAGGGTCTGTCAAAGCGTAACGCCTCAAAACAAGACGAGACTGGGGCATTCATCCCAAACGGGCAAGCTTCTAAATCTGGACTCAATCTGAGTTGGGCGGATGCTGCGTTCGGTCAATTCTTTCAACTCCTTGGTCACATAGCTGGAAAAGCTGGAGCCGTAGTGATTGCAAAGAATCCCGCTTATACTTCCCAATTACTTGCATACCGAGATGAAGTGATCTTCACTGACTGTAGTATCCGCAACTATTGGGACGCTGACCTAAAACTCTGGGTTGACCGCGACATTAACGCCGCGATCAACGTCCTGAGAGTAGGGCTGGACATTTTCCCTACTATAAAACGCCGTAAAGGTGGCATGGTGATAGTTGGTTCTATCACTGATGATACCTCTAAGGAAGTTCTCCATATTCTCCGGAATATCTGAGAAGCCTACTCCATACCTGTACTCAGGTTGGTGTAGGAGATGTCACGGCTTCTGGGCAGCGACGCACCCTACGTCTCTGCTGACAACTATCAACTGTCAACTGTCAACTGTCAACTGTCAACTGTTACTTAGCTGCGGCGGCACAAAATCCAGCGCAGTTCCATGGGCGGGCGTCCGTTTGCCATCGGGAAGACATCTCTACCCGTGGCCCAACTGGGAAACCAGGGGGTCGGCGGCCAGGCTCCTTCGGGCAGGTGGTGGCGTTCGTACTCCCACACCAATTCGTCGGATATTTGGACTAAGGGTAAGCCTTCCATGGCGGCGGCGAGCTCTTGGGGTGTGAATAAGGTAGACCAGGAAAGTTGTGCCACTTGCCGCACGAGGGCGTCTGGCTGGTAGTCGCCGATGGTTAAAAAGGTGCTGAACAGCAACACGCCTCCGGGACAGAGGAAATCGCACATTTTGGCGAGGAACAGCCGTACTTGATCGCTGTCTCGAAAATGCGAGATGACTTCGGCGGCGACTGCAAGTTGGTAGCGGGCTGGTTTCATCCGCATTAAGGGGTCGAGCACGTCGCCTTCTGTGATTGTGACGGGAAGGTTTTCGGCGCTGACGGCTGTTTTCAATTGTTCGGCAAAAGCTGGGGTTAGTTCGATCGCATCTACAGAATAGCCCAATCTTGCCAGCGGTAAGGTATTGCGCCCGGTACCGGCCCCCACGTCTAAGATGCGGATGCGATCGGGATTTCCCAATTTAGCAGCCGTTGCCATCACTTTTGCATCGGGATGGGAACCAAATAGAGGCGGTTCTCTAGTGTCTACCCAGCTTTTGTACTGTTCTCCAATTGTTGAGGTACTGACCAGCACTTTGCAGGCTAAACCGGTTTGTGGTGGCTGCACTGATTCGTATTGCAGGATCAGGATCGATGCTGTTGAACTGCGATAGCCTTGTTCTAATTTGGTGGCTAACAGCTTGGTGAGTTCTTCTCTGCGTTCTTCTGGGAGGGGTCTGTCGAGGGTGAGAAATAACTTTTCGATTGCCTTGATATAGTGGCTGACCATTCCCGGTACGCAAGGGAAAATTAATTCTCCGCGTGCGGTGACGCGGGTATTAACTTTGTAGAGGATGGCTTGCTGGAGAATTTCGGGATTTACTACCAGCGGTAGCTGTTCGGTTTTGTCGATCGTGCTTTCGGCGCCCATAAGTTACGGAAAAAAGTCAGTTGACAGTTGACAGTTGTTAGTTGACAGTTGTTAGTTGACAGTTGTTAGTAAAAAACAATAGTGTCTTGTAGATATAGCCTTTCTCAGAAAGATTCGCGGACGCATGGGCATGGGGCATAGGGCATGGGCTTGCGCCGGGCATAAGATTAGCGGGCATACCTCACTTTTTTGAGAAAGGCTGTACGATGTTTTTGTCCTTATCTACTTAGAGTTTTGTTTTGGATTAAATTTAAAATTTATAATCTCAAATTTATTAACCGCACAACCAGATTATGTCTAAAAAATCTAGTTAATATACCGCTTATTAAGTTATTTATGTAAAGCGATCGCCAATTACCAATTACCAATTACCCATTACTAATTACCAATTACCTGACATACCTCACCGCCCTTGAGAAGGGCAATATCTCGATCGACTGTAGCGCTGTTAAATTGTATTTTTCAGGACGAGGTGGAAAAAGCAAATCCTCTCGCCTTCTCCCCCTCTCTCGTTTTCCTGTGGGCCATCACAGGCAATTTATCTGGGTAGCAAGTGTAAGCTGGGCTTAGTTGCTGCCGGTAAAAGTCACTTCGGGGAACTTTGACTGAGCTTCAGTCATCGGGCGCCGTCTGCCTTCTTCTTGCCAGTAGTTGATTACTTCTGTAGCTTGGTTGAGGACTTCGACGCGATCGTTGTCAGCAATCCAGTGTTTGGCTTCGAGTTCGTTTTTGAGTTCTTCCCACGCATCCTTGCGGGGCCAGAAAAAATAAGCTGTCAGCGGGCTAGTTCCTTTACCGACAACTTGGTCAACGGCGAGGGCAACATTCTCTTCTAGCCAGAGAACTTTTAAGATGAACTTGGACAAGCAAACCTCCAGGGTTCCGATCGAACTTGTTAAAAATTTCTACAATCGCTAAGCGTAGCACATTCTGTTCAATAATGAGTCATAGGCGATTAAAAGTTTTGTCGCGCGGCTGGGTTTCCCGCTGCTTAGGGGCCCGAAACCGATAAAATTTTGGCACTCACTCGCCCCAGCTATCAGGATAATTAAGTTGTGAACAGATTTATTTTAGTTTTTGACATTGACGGTGTAGTGCGGGATGTGTCCGGTTCGTACAGGCGGGCGATCGCCGATGCGGTAGAACATTTCACGGCTGGTGCTTTTCGCCCGAATTCGATCGACATCGACTCTCTGAAGTCTGAGGGAGTGTGGAATAATGACTGGGAAGCGTCTTTGGAGTTAGTTAGCCGTTATTTTGAGGGGATTGGGCGATCGCGAAATCAACTCGATTTCAACTATGACGAATTAGTAGCATTTTTCCAAAGTCGCTATCGCGGGGATGACGATAAAAATTGGACTGGTTACATTTGTGACGAACCGCTGCTGTTAAGTCCGGCTTACCTGGAAAATTTAACAATTGGAGGCGTTGCTTGGGGATTTTTTAGCGGCGCGATGCGCGATGAAGCAGCTTATGTTTTGTCAGGGAAACTGAGTTTAAATTCCCCCGTATTAGTCGCGATGGAAGATGCACCGGGAAAACCAAATCCGACTGGACTTTTCGCAACAATTGAACAGTTGGAAAGCCTGCACGGTTTAGAAAGCAATTTGCCAGTGATTTATGCAGGAGATACTGTTGCAGATATTTACACGGTGGTGAAAGCGCGGGAATTACAACCGAATCGGGTTTGGCTGGGCGCAGGAATTTTGCCGCCTCACGTTTTGGATGATTCTACTCGCTGTGAAGCCTATGCTGCGGCGCTGAAAAAAGCTGGTGCTGCGGCAGTTTTTACCAATGTCGAGGAGTTGACTGCCGCACGAATTGGAGAATTAGTTAAGACGGCCGTTAAGACGGCCGTTAATACAGATCCGACGGCGGTTGAAACCGCGTCTACACAAACGATGTCCGCCTCCGCGGACTCAAGAAAATAACATAATTTTAACCGTTCGATCTTCAACCGGCGTCCGGCTTGTTTTGTTTGTGTAGA
>NZ_JAUBOJ010000397.1:0-1917 GCF_036700185.1 Microcoleus sp. BM001215392
CCAACCAACTCGCACTCCGCAACAGCGAGGACAAAGAGAAATATCGGGACGATCGACTAGAAAGCACAGTACAGGCGATCGGCGTCGGTTTAGCAGCCGGAGGCATCGCCGCATCCAGCGGTACAGACAAACTCTTCGAGACAGTCCAAAACCATCACATCCCAGTTGTCGTGCACTTGCATCCCTTTGCATTCTCGTTTTTGTTGAGTTGCGCCATCGCCCTTTTCGCAGCCGGCATCACCTGGTGGCGCACAAAACCGAAAAAATAGGTCAAAAGATCGATCGCA
Organism: Microcoleus sp. BM001215392; assembly: GCF_036700185.1. Taxonomy (NCBI): domain Bacteria; kingdom Bacillati; phylum Cyanobacteriota; class Cyanophyceae; order Oscillatoriales; family Microcoleaceae; genus Microcoleus; species Microcoleus sp. BM001215392. Next base: position 288 of record NZ_JAUBOJ010000397.1, read on the forward strand.
CGGACTAATTGTAGGCTGACGGGCGATCGACCATTCCCAAAAAATCATTGATATCGAACCAATAACTAAAGACTAAGGACTAAGGACTAAGGACTAAGGACTAATGACCAATTACCACGGACTCCCAATCATCACAAAAGCCGACCAATAATAAGGATGTGACAACTTCAAATCAGCAAACCCCTGCAAAGATTGCGGCAAATCCACCTCACCCCGACTCGAACCCCGCAACTTACCGCCCTCCAAACGCACATCACCCCGCAACATTGCAATTTGCGCTTGTCGCAGCGCCGCCGCCTTAATTGGCGCCGTCTTCAAATGCTGATAAAACTCATTCATCAATCCCAAAGTACCCTCATCCGAAACATACCACAAACTCCCAACAGCCGTTTGCACCCCAGCTTGTAGCGCCAAACCTCCAAAACCCAACTCCGCACTTTCATCACCCACCGCAGTCCGACAAGCACTTAAAACTAATAGATTCACCTGCGGATTATTCAATCTCAAATCATGCAATTGATCCAGTCTCAACCGACTATCCCACAACTGAATAAAAGAATTACTCGGTGCACCAGGTCGAAATTCGCCGTGAGTAGCTAAATGAATAATCCCAAAAGGTCGGCTTTGATGCTGTCGCTTCAAATTATCGTAAGTGAAACCCTCATTCAGAAAACTAATTCCCGGCCACTCTCGCGAAATAGCTGCTATTTCCGCAGGAACCGCAGGTAAAGGATTCAACGTAAAAAATTGCGACGCACCCATGGCTAAAACTTGAGATTTTCTGAGATCGACGTAGCGAGTATCTGTTAAATTAATGCTGGGCATCAAGCTGAGATTGTACTTTTCGATCAAAAATTGCTTTCCGTCGTGCAAAGCCGCAAAGGGCATACCTCTCAAACCCCGATCGACTACAAAGGAAATAGTATCCGTTTCGCACTTCTTCAAATTCTCATCCAAAGGCTCAACCATCCATTTATAAAGCTGCTGGGCCGATGGTAGATAACTCGTAGTAGCCCGCACCCCTGGCTTAGTAATCTCATTTCTGAATGTAGTTACAACTTTCAGCAATTCTTCCCGGTTTGCTTCCGTCACCGTTTTGTGCACCACCGCACCGCAAGAATCTACTAACACTAAATCTAATTTTTCCGATCGCGAAAACAGATAAAGTAAGCTAGGTTTAGTGCCAGTTTCTGCACCCACTGATGCTAACTTTTTTGTGATATCGTCTGGCGACAGCAACTCGTCGCCGCCGTTAATTCCGAAATATTCCCGGAATTCTTGGCTGAAAGATTTGTCCAGCAGAGGTAAAGCTGCCGCTATTGTGCCCCTATCCAAGTTTTTGCCGATGTCGCTGCGGAATGCTGACCCAAAAACTGAATCTCTGGCATTTCTACCGATTAAATTTCTCATTCCTCTAAGAGATTGCATTCTTTCAGGCGGCATCCTTTCTCCGGGTTTTCCTATATCTCGCGATATACTATTTTGGTTCTGCTGCTGTTCGCGGTTAAAGGGTTGGTTGGGCTCTGGAAAAACCCGGTTTCTATCTGATGGAAATCTACCGCTTGGCGATGGTGGCGGTGGAGTTATTCCCGGTGGAGTTATTCCCGGTGGAGTTATTCCCGGTGGAGTT
>NZ_JAUBOJ010000397.1:2017-6613 GCF_036700185.1 Microcoleus sp. BM001215392
CGGTGGAGTTATTCCCGGTGGAGTTATTCCCGGTGGAGTTATTCCCGGTGGAGTTGTTGGTTGGTTGGTAGTGACGATCGCACTATTGCCCTGAGTGTAAGAATTGATAAAAGATTGACCCTCAGTAATCGTACCAGAATCATTGCTGGCGATCGCCCCAGCAGTCCCGTTAATTGTCGCATTACCCACCGCAAAAGGCGTAGGCGGATTAACATCGCCGCCACCGTGGCGGATAGTAACAGTACCAGGTTGAGCGCCACCAAGCGTTGAGATACTAACAGGAGTGCCGTTTTGGTCAAAAGTACCAGTCACTCGCACCAAACGCGGAGTTGCGATATTCACCTGAGCGCCCGGAGCATTCACCGACGCAATACTAATCTCATTTTGAGCGCTAATATTGACTGCCCGATTGCGAGCGCTTCCCAAAACATTAACATTTATTGCCTCAATTCTGATCTGCCCTCCCGCTAAAATTCCCACAATTTCCGCAGCATTAATATTCCCCGTAGTGACATTTCCACGGCTGCTAATTAAATCAACTCCCACTCCCTGCAAATTACCCGCAGTCACATTTTCCCCAGCTTGCAAACTGACATTGGTCGCTGACAAAGCATTGCCGATCGCAATATTTCCACCACTACTAATATCAACAGCACTTCCTTGCAAATTTTCCGCGGTAAAGTTAGTCGGTGTTCTCGAAACAATGCTCGCAGCAGGAGCATCAATCGCTGCCACACTAATATTATTTTGGGCGTTCAGAGTTACCGCTGACAGCGGATTAACTGCGCCTGTGGGGGAGGGGGTAATATTAACTATCCCGGTTTGAATTTGCTGTCCCGCCGAAATCGTAACTTTTTCCGAAGCCGTGACATTACCAGCAGCAACAGTTCCAGAATTGCTAGCAACATTAACTCCAACACCCTGCAAATTTCCTGAATTTACATTGCCCGCAGCCCTGACATTAATATTTCCCGTTGATGCAGTATTAGCTGTTGTAATATTCCCCGCATTGCTGGAAACATCCACGGCTCCCCCCTGCAAATTACCCGCAGTTAAATTGTTGTTTGCCCTCAAAGCAACGGTGGCAGTGGGAGCATTAACCGATGCCACGTTAATATTAGTTTGCGCGTCCAGATTGACTGTGGGAATAGTAGGATTAACTGGATTTGCCGCAGCCGGATTAACCGTTATTGGCGCTGTGGTGATTTGCCCTCCTGCCACAACTCTCACATCTCCCGTAGAGGCGATCGCACCCGTAGCGACACTTCCGTTGCGGCTGGTGGCGCTAACAGTCGCACCCGCGAGGTTCCCTACAGTTAAGTCGCCCGAAGCGGCCATTGTGACATTCTCGGTGGCTGTAACGTTAGCAGGTGTTGTATTCGGGACAATTATATTCGGATCTCTCAACACTCCCACAGCGCCGGAGTTGCTGGTAACATTAACTTGAGAACCCCGCAAAGTCCCAAAATTGATACTACCGCCTGCTGTCATTGCGATCGCCCCAGTATTCCCAGTGTCGATCGCACCCGTTACGATATTACCCACAGTCGTATTCAGAGTAAAATTGCCATTAATATCAGCAGGAGTGATGTCATTTGTCAAGATAATATTGTTAACAGCTTGAATATTAATCGTCGAAGCCGACGTTAATCTACCTCCAACTATCACCGCCCCTTGCCTGCTTTCGAGATTAATTTGACCGCCATTAATATCTCTAGTTGCCACATCTCCCGTCGCCGACAAAATCACCGGCCCGCCTGCTACAATATTTTCCACAGCAATCAAATTTCTGCGAAAAACCGGCCCGGAAGTGAAAATGGCATCCTCACCCAAACTGTCAGTAGAAATATTTACCGGGTTCGCCAAATTTGTCAATCCCGCCCGCAGAATCAAAGCCGGACTTGTGGTTAAAATAGCAATATCTGGATCGTCGGGATTAACATTTTCAGTCCGCAATGCCACATCCGGGCCAGTAATTGTAATTTGCTCGCCCACAATGCTGCCCCTCGCCTCGACTTTCAGCGAAGCCCCAGTATAATCCCCAAAGAAAACATCACCTTCGGAACTGATAATCGGGTCAAACAAACTCACAAAATTTCCCGGCATTCCCGACAGATTCCGCACCGAAAAATTGCCCCTCGAAGCAAAGTGAGCATCCCCCGAAATCACACCGTTGCTGACTAAACTCAAATTGCCGCCGCTTTGGAATTGCGGCGGCAGAGATAAGCCGCCCGTAGCGTTTAAAGTGAGAATGTCGATCGCGCGATCGGCCCGAATCTCTAAATTCCCCCCAGAGAGCGCCAAAAAAGGATTCTGCACGCTGTCGCGAACCCGCACCGCATCCCCTGCCCGCAAATTCAAATCCCCCGCAGTTTGCAGCCTAGCGCCCGCTAACGTGAGATTTCCCGCAGCCCATAAATTTGCACTTCCCGCATTCACCTGCGGAAGCACAGACATATTCCCAGCAGCAATTGCCACATCCCCAGAATTCACCTGCAAACCCGAACCCACAAGCCGCACGCTACCATCAGCAGCAACCGCAACACCCGCCGCCTGATTTTGTCCCGTACCTGTCAGCAACTGCGGCAAAGAAACAGGATTTAAACTTTGTGGAGAATTCCCCAAATTAGGGTTAGTTGCTATTTCCAAATTCAACAAAAGCCCCGGTTGACTGATGCGCAAAACATTCTCGCCCGGAACAGCAGCCACAGTAATTTGTCCGCCCGGTGCCGACAACTGTCCCGTACTCACAACCGTACCGCCCACCAAAGCCAAACTTTGGCCCGGAGTCACAGCCAAATTGCCAGCATTAACAATACTTCCCGGTTGATTCGCCCCAAAATAAAAAGCATTTGGCGCACCAACTAAGGCACTAAAATTATTTGTACCTGCGGCATTAAACCAATTAGAACCAAAACCCACACCATTAGCAGTAGTCGCAGTAAAAGCACCAGGCACATTCAAACTTGCGTTCGGGCCAAACACAATCCCCGCAGGATTAATCAAAAACAGATTAGAGTTGCCGCCCGTGACAGTAATTAAACCATTAATTAGCGAAGGGTTCGGGCCAGCAATGCGAGCTAATATATTTTGAATAGCCGAATTAGTCAGAAAATTAGCAATCTGACCTTCATTCAAGCCGAACTGCCCAAAACTGTGAAAAAGATTCGCCCCGTCTCCCGACAAACTGCCACCGTTAATATCGTAGCGGTTGCCGCTGCGGGTCACAGCCGTACCCGTACCGTCAGCAGCAGGCACGACTGTTTGCGCCTGGGCGAAAGTATTAAAAATTAACAAAGAAAACGGACAAATAAATAGCCCGACCTTTTTAATCTTTAAGTTGGCATTTTTCATAGCAGCTACAGTCGATCGCAATTTCCCTCAATTATCGCACCCGCGAACAGAATAATCGCAAGTAACAAATTAATTGCTCATGACAACTCCCACCATCAAAAGCTTGTACACAGACGGCGCTTGTTCCGGCAACCCGGGCCCCGGCGGCTGGGGTGCAGTAGTCTGCTTCGCCGACGGCAAATGTCACGAACTCGGAGGTGCAGACCCCCAAACCACCAACAACCGCATGGAAATGCAGGCGGCCGTCGCTGCACTCGAATTTTTTGCCAATTCCGGTCAAACCGAAGCAGTCACCATTTATACAGACAGCGAATACGTCAAAAACGGCATCACCAAATGGATTCAAGGCTGGAAAAACAAAGGTTGGAAAACCTCGACAGGCAAAGATGTCGTCAACCAAGACCTTTGGCACCTGCTAGACAAGCTGAATTCCCGACAAATCAAGTGGGAACACGTCCGCGGCCACTCCGGCGACTTCTACAACGACAGGTGCGACGAAATCGCCCGCAGCTTCTCGCACAATCGCACTCCCGCCCTACAACAGCAGAAATCGACAGCAGATGAGGCTGGTGCCAACAGCGGGGCATCGCCCCTAGACATTGAAAACCCAATTGTTTTGGAAGAAACGGACACAACTGGTAACAAAACGATAGAATCCTATGTCATAACTTCTGACCTTCAAATGTCCAACTCTACCATGATGGATTCAACAGCCGATACCCTGGAGAACTTGCCCCGCGAGGTGAGGGTTCAGGAACTCCGAAACCTGATCGAAACGTTGCACATAGCTGACGAAGTTGCCACAAAAGGCTACTTGATTACCAGTTCTGAACTGGCTGATTTAATGGATGTAAATGCCAGCGCTGTCACCAGTCGCGGAGACAACTGGGTTTGGCGCAACTGGGTAGTTTCTCGCGTGCGCCGCGAGGGCAACCAAATTCTCTGGCAATTAGAAAGAATCGACCACGTAAGTACAACTGATTAGTCGTCACTCATCAGTCATCAGCGTTGTCCTGAGCGAAGTCCAAGGGTTATTATCAGTCAGATTCTGACAAGTGGCTTCTGCCTGCGACGATATCTAAGACTAATTCCCAGAACTATAATGGTAGGTGCGCGCTGCGCACCTTACCCATTTCCACAGGTCAAATATAAGTTCACCTATAATTAAAAAAGATCAACAAATCATCAATAAACAGTGAAAAACCAGAGTTTGCTTAGTTTGATGAACTGGCTGCAACCCAA
>NZ_JAUBOJ010000398.1:0-6595 GCF_036700185.1 Microcoleus sp. BM001215392
GCGCAAGGCAAATATGTTTGTATGGGCTATAGCATGACCGCAATCAATATGGGATTATAACTAATAACTTATATGCGGTCATACTTCTTCAGGCTTCAAAAGTGAGATGCACCCTTTAAACAAGAGCCTCAAAGAAGACAGTCCGATCGAATCGATCGGGCTAATCCACAGATCCTAGGAGTGATTAAAATCCCCGTCTCATAGCTAAAGTCGGTTAAAACCGACTGAATAGCCAAATCAAACCATCATTCATTTCAGTCCTCGACCGAGGACTTTAGCTATTAGACAGGGGTTTAAACCCCTGTCGGACTGACGGGTAAGCCGTAAAACTGGTGGACTAACTGTCAACTGTCAACTGTCAACTGTCAACTGTTTTATTGTTCATTCCCAACCAAAAGAGCATAAGCTCCTCCCAGCTTTTGCAACTCCTCGTGAGTGCCTCTCTGAACAACCTTTCCCCCTGCGATCATAATAATTTCATCGCAATCTCGAATCGTACTCAAACGGTGAGCAACCACAATACAAGAAGTACCGCGACGCCGCAAATTGCGATCGATAATTAACTCAGTTTCAGCATCCAGAGCACTTGTTGCTTCATCCAACACCAACACTGCCGGATTTCTGACTAAAGCCCTAGCAATTTCCAAGCGCTGCCGCTGTCCGCCGCTCATATTTGTTCCCCCTTCATTTAATTGAGCATCGTATCCTCCCGGCATATTCAAAATCAATTCGTGAATTGCCGCATCAACGCAGGCTTGCACTAAATCTGCTTCCGGTACTGTCGGGTCCCAAAGCGTCAGATTTTCCCGCACAGTGCCGGCAAATAGAAAAATCTCTTGTTCGACCATTGCCAGCGAATTTGCTAGGATAGAACGGGGAATCAAATTGCGAGCAACCCCGTCAAATAAGATTTCGCCATTCATCGGTTGGTAAAGTCCGGTGACAAGTTTGGCAATAGTAGATTTACCAGAACCGCTGCCCCCCACTAACGCTACCCGCTGACCCGGTTTTACGCTTAAGTTCAAGTTGTCAATTAGCGGCGCTTCCAAGCGGCTGTAGCCAAAGCTGACACTCCGCAATTCAATCGATCCTTGCAGGTCAAAAGCATCTGCTGCGAGGGCGCTGCGGCTGTTTTGATTGTAAAAAGCATCGCGATCGGCTTCGGGGTCGATCGGGTTTTGCAGAACGTCATCGAGTCGGCTTAAATCGGCTTCTAATTCTTGCAAAGTGCTGCCAAAATTGACTAGATTGTTAACAGGTCGGAGGAATTGCTGAGTGAGACTTTGGTAAGCAATTAACATCCCAATACTCAAACCGCCGTGCATCACCCGCAAGCCGCCGACAACTAAGATAGCAGTTGCTGCTAATGCTGTTAAAAATGCTGGTAATATTGATAGAATTTGAGTGGGTAGAGCTAATTCTTGCTGGGCGTTGCTCATTTTGGCATAGTACCCGGCAAACTTAGAAAATAAGTCGAATTCTAAACCGCTAGCTTTGACAGTTTCGATCGATTGAATGCCCGCGATCGCCGCACCGCCAACCTTACCTGTTTCCTGAGCCAATCTGGTATTGGCATCGACGCGACTGCGGGATAAAGATTGCAGTGCCAAAAAGTTTAAAGCTGCAAAAACAGCGGCGACACAGGTCAGAACCCAGTCGTACATAACCATAATTATCGCATAGAAAACCATCATCACCGCGTCGATCGCAGTTGCAGCAAGTTTCCCCGATAAAATATCAGCAACCTTATCATTAACTTGGCAGCGGCTGCTAATTTCCCCGGCAAACCGCTGGGCGTAAAATCCTACCGGCAAGCGCAAAGTATGCCAGAGAAACTGTCCCGACATCGAAATCGCCAGCTTGTTTGCCAACCGTCGCAAATAGAAAAGCCGCATCCGCGCTAGCAGCCCTTGAATAGCAGCGGCAAACAGCATTCCCAGTATTAAAGGTCGCAGCCACTCGTGACGGTTTTCGACCAGGATTTCATCCACAAAAATTTGGGTAAATGCCGCGCCAGCTAAACGGGGAACAGTCAGTAATAAACCAGCAATTAAACAAAATGCGATCGCCCAGCGGGAACTTTGCAATCGGGAATCTAAAGCACTGGCAATACTCGGTTTTTTTCCGCCTTTTTTAAACTCCGGCCCGGGTTCAAAAGTCAAAACAACGCCAGTGTAAGCCGAGTTAAATTCTTCTAGGGAAACAGTCCTCGGCCCCGATGCCGGATCGTTGAGGTACACCCGCTTTTTCTTCATCCCCTCGACGACTAAAAAGTGATTGAAATTCCAAAAAACAATAAAAGGCGGCGGCACAGTTTTTAATTCATCAACTGTTTTTTTAAACCCTCTAGCATCTAAGCCATAAATTCGGGCTGCTTTGAGGATATTAGAAGCTTTACTGCCATCGCGAGAAACGCCGCACTCGCTCCGCAATTGGGCTAAAGGTATGGGGCGAGAAAAGTAACTCAAAATAATTCCTAAAGCAGCCGCACCGCATTCTACAGCTTCCATTTGTAGCAGTGTAGGAGTGCGAACTCGCCTTAAATGGCGCGGCGTAAAAAACTTGTCAATCCAGGGAATTTTCATCGGTTATTAATGGGTAATTAGATTCTGTAGGTTGGGTAGAGCGCTTCGCGAACCCTCCGTTTCACTCCGCCCAACGCCTGACTACATATTTTGAATTTCATTCGTTTGAGAACCTTTGAAGTGTTGGGCGGAACGTAGTGGAGGGTTCGTTACCTCAACCCAACCTACATATTTTGAATTTCACTGTAGGAACACTCCAAGAGCCCAAGGCGTGTCAATAACCAGGTAAAACCCATAGTCCGGCAAGGGTTGAAACCCCTGCCTCAAAGCTCAAGTCCTCTCAAAGAGGACTCAAGAACTCATTAGTCCTCTTTCAGAGGACTTTAGCTATTAGACAGGGGTTTAAACCCCTGGCGGACTGACGGGTAAGCCGTAGAACTGGTGGACTAAAAGCTTAAGTTGACACCAATGCCCTACGGGATATCTTTCATTAATAAACCCCAGTCAAAGACCTAAAAATAGGAATCACGTAAGAAATCGGCGCTAACTGCCCGATTTGCACCCGAACTAGCGCCGTAGTACCGGGAGAAATCTTCAGAGGAGGCCCGTTCGAGGACGACCATTTGTAACCGCTGACAGTGTTCGGATCTTCTTGCAATTCCACAAAAACTTGCACGGGAGCACCGCCACCAGCTATGCTTTTCGCGATGCTGTCAGCCAAGTTTTCATTGCCGATAATTGCCGACATATCTTGATTGGTAACTGGAAAAGGAGAAACTTGGGTTACTTTGCCGACAATGCCGCCGTAGCGCTCCCGCTTGACGACGCTAGGGGTAACTTGTACGGTCATTCCAGGTTTAATTTGCTTGCCGTCTCTGTCAGCCAAATAGACAAGACTGACCATTTTTTCACGATTAGTTTTAGCTTCGACAGTCCCGATTTTTGTACCGATGTTCAACATTTGACCGGCAACAGCGCTAACTTCTAAAACGCGGCCGTCATATTGGCTGGTAACTTTGCTTTCGGTAGCTAACTGATTCTGTAAGTGGGAAATTTTACGTTTAACTTCCTGAATTTGATTCGTTTGGGCGATCGACTTTTCTAAATCTTGTTGAGCTAGTTTGACCGCTTGGGTTTGGATGTTTTTAATCTTAGTTTTGATTTCGTCAATTTTGTTCAGGTTTTGCAGGTAATCCCGTTCGGTGTTACTTTTCTGAACTTTAAGTTCTTGGAGATTGTTCTTAATTTCATTCAGGCGGTTGACATTTTGCAGGTAATCTCGTTCGGTATTGGTAGTTTCAATCTGGAGTTGCTGCCGACTGTTTTTGATTTCGTCAATTTTATTGAGATTTTGCAGGAATTCGCGATCGCTATTAGTTTTCTGAACGTCGAGTTCCTTTAACTGCGTTTCAATATCCGCCAATTGCATCTGAGAGTCCGCGAATTCCTGTCTCGCTTGCAGCCATAAATCCTGACTGATAGCCCTCTCTTGTTCGTAAAGAACGCGCCGAGTTTCAAACCGCTGCTGCAAAGTTTCGACCAAAGAATTGATCTGCTGCTTTCGCTGCAAAAGGCTGTCGCGTTTTTTGACGATCGCCGCCAGAGTTTGCTGTCGCAGTACCGGCGCAACTTGTTCTCGCCGCAAACTTTCTTCCAAACTTTGGCGTTTTTCTGCTAATGCTGCCAGAGTTTGCTGTCGCAGTACCGGGGCAATTTGTTCTCGGCGCAAACTTTCCTCCAAACTTTGGCGTTTTTGCTCTAATGCCGCCATACTTTGCTGGTGCAGTACAGGCGCAACTGACTCTCGATTCAAGCTTTCCTGAAGGTCTTTTTGCTGCTGTTCTAGGATTTTTAATTCTAGGGAAATCTGCTGTTTTTGCAGCTTGTTAGTATCTTGCTTTTGCCCTTGCAGTTCGGCTAATTTTGCTTTCTCTTGTTCTAGCTGCTGCTTGAGGTCGAGTTTATCAACTTTGCCGATTTCCTGACCTCGTTTAACAACATCTCCTGGTTTGATATTCAGCTTTACCAATTGACCAGAACTAGCAGCTTGAAATTGCACGACGCGGCGGGGTAGAAGCAATACGCCTTGACCGGAAACAGTCAGCGGAATTCGCCCGATCGCACTCCAAACCCCCGCAGTCGCAACTAAACAGCCAATTGCAGTTAGCGGCAGCCACGATCGAGGGCTAACCACCTGCATCATTTGGTCTAGGCGTTCCGGTGAAGATAAGCGATCGATCGCTTCGGTAGTGAAAAGTTTGTTTTGTTTTACTTGCATCAGCTACTCCTTTCGTAACGGGCGATCGTGCTGCAAGCTGGGGTGTATTTAAAGTCGATTGACCGCGATTGGTAAGGTTTGTAGTGGGGAATGCAAGTCCTCTGTATAGCGGAAGAAAGTCCTCACTACAAACCGTTTTCGATCGCGATCGATCGAACACGATATGACTTGAATCTTTTCACTTTTGTTTGCAGCTTGCCTGTAAAATTACTGTACGACAATTAACCGCCCCGATGCCTAACCAGCAGTAGAGTTTTCAGCTAATAAAAAGACTAGCTTGCAGTCTGTCTTCAGACGGGGGAATTACCCGAACTTTCGGCTAGGTATCGCCCGCAACTTGAAGCTAGCGGTATAGTGAAGGTAGTGTTAATCTGGGATGTTGTTGATTTTTATGGTTGTCATATTTTGAGGATATTGCATTTTTTTTGCGAGTTAAGACCAGCCAAAACAGCCGAGCGATCAATTTTAAATTTGAGATTTTAGATTGGAGTCCACAGCTTAGATTTCAGAAGCCAAGACAGGTTTTCCAGTCAATACAGCTTGTTCGATAATGTCAGCGGCGCGCTTGACTCCACCCGATCGCGCGATCGCCCCTTGCATCTCGATCGCCCTTTGTTTATACGACTCTTGGGTGAGGACTGTCTCAATTGCCGATCGCACTTTAGGAACGCTCAATTCCTTCAAAGAGATCGCTTCACCAACACCCGTATAAGCAATCCGCGCCGCCACTCCCGGCTGATCGTTAGCAACAGGAATTGCCACCATCGGTACTCCATTGCTCAAAGATTCCAAAGTTGTATTCATCCCGGCGTGAGTAATCGTAAGAGCAGCTTTTTGCAGCAATTCTAATTGCGGTGCATAGCCAACCGCGATCGGATTTCCCGGCAATTGCGGCAAGGATTCTGGACTCGCGCCACCTCCCAGAGAAATCACCAATTGAGCATCTAATCCTTCACAAGCAGAGGCGATCGTTTGAAAAACCTCCAACAAGCGATTTTGAATCGTTCCCATCGAGGCATAAATCAACGGTTTGCCGGTTAATTGTTCAAAGGGAAAAGGCACTGGTTTGCGAGTAGCTGGATTGTGATAAGGGCCGGTGAAATGGAAATGTGGGGGTAAATTTTGCCTGGGAAAGTCAAATTCAGGCGGTTGCTGGGTGATTTGAGCGAGTTTAGAGTAATAATCATTTGGCAGATCGTAGAGAGCTAATTGCCATTTTCGGCGATACTCGGAGATGCCTTCTCGAATCGAGCTACCAAGCAAACGTAATAACTTATAGCTAACTTGATTGCGGAGGCGGGTTGCCAAATTTAGATTATATTGCCAGGAGGTACAAATGGGAGGAATATTTGGTTCCTGATTCATCATCAAAGCGCTGCAAATTGTGATATAAGGAATGTTTAAAAAGTCGGCAATTGTTCCTCCTTCGAGTGAAACTTGGTCTACTAACAAAGCTTCTACACCAGCTTGTTTAATAGCGATGGGAGCTTCTCTGAGAATAGCAGTCGAAGTCTTGGCAACTTCCTTAAGAGTATGTCGCAATGCCGCAAGTCCGCTAAGTTTTCCGCGTTGGGTAAGAATTTCTGCGAACCAGCCAACGGGAAACTCATCTTCAGCTAACGGATGAAATTCTAATCCGCTGGCTATAGTTTTTGCTTGAGCATCGGGGAATCCAAATACTGTGACTCGATGGCCGCGGCGAAGCAGTTCACTACCTAATGTTGTCATGGGGTTGAGGTGGCCAGTGACTGGTGGACAGAGAATGCCGAAGTGTGTCATTAGTTAAGGCTCC
>NZ_JAUBOJ010000399.1:0-6570 GCF_036700185.1 Microcoleus sp. BM001215392
TTACTGCCGAAATGCTTCGCCCCTACGAGTATATTTCCAAAAATGAGATGCACCCGGCGAAGCTTTGCGGCAAGCTAAATTGAGTCAAATTACTCGCCATCCTTATGATTTGTCGCCGTTTATTTTAATTGGCGATGCGCGGTAGCAGACATTATTTTACTCGATTTGATACAATCTGATAACATCATGCTTATTTCCTCTGTTGTCTTCTTTGCACATCTTGCAATTGCTTCTCTATCTTTTCCACCATCGGCAAATCTCCCAAATTTTGATATCCCTCTTTTGCTAACTGCAAATTGCGCATCGCTTCGGGATAGTTCCGCATGGACGAATAAACTTGTGCCAAACCGTAACGCGCCTCGGTTAGCTCCTCGATATCGTCTGATTGACCTGCATTAATTGCCTTTTGATAATATACTTCAGCCTGCGGCATTAGTTGCGATCGCTCTCGATACAGATCCCCCAACTTCCGGTAAATCGCCGCTGTCTCAACTCCGGCTGTTGGTAAGCTTTCTAAGGTTTGTATTGCTTCGGCAATCAGGTTTGTGGTAAGATAAATCTGAGATATTGCTACTTTCTTAGCCGCTACATTCGGTACTTGTTGCCCGATCGCCCCAACTGCATCTTTAACACCCTGAGCTTCCTTTTCATCCAACAAACCAAACTCTGAATCTCCCTCTCCTAGCGCAGTTTCCGAAGAAACTCCCGTATTCGCCCGCACAATCAATCTGTACTTAACACCCGGTTTCAGCGCCGGTTCCCCCGGATACACCGCCTCAGTACCGCTAACCGTCATTTCCCAATTTAACTTCGCATCATTTTCCAGAAGGCTCAACTGATAGCTAGTCGCACCCGCAACCGGATTCCAGCGCAAAGCCGGCTTGTTTTCCAGCAATTGCGTCCGCCTCGGACTGATTATATAAGGAATTGGCGCATTGTTCCAAGCAATTTTATCATCACCGCGATCGGGACATCTAATTAAGTTTTTATTGCAGTCATCCTTCGACTTGTCGCTAGCCAAAACACAACTATTCAAGTGATTTTCGCCCGCTTTAATTGACTTAATTCCTAAATCTGCACATTGGATTGTAATTTGTCCGTTTTGTGAAGTTTTCAGATTGTCGCCGGGATAAATCGGCGTACCAACTGTCGGGCGAATATTTCTGCCATCTTGACGCTGTAGCTTGACTTCGCCGCTAATATTCAGGATTTGTCCGTTGGCTATTCTTCTGGTTGCTGCGATTGCTGGAGAAATTATCAGGTTGTTAGCAGATTTTTGGGAATAATCGCTATCACTTCCGAAGCGGGGATGAGGCAGAATATCGATCGCAATCAACGTAAATGCGATCGCGCTTGCACCTACTATCACCACAGTTGTCTGTTTTTTCATTTACTTATTCCTGTTTTTTGTAAACGTTCCTTTGCCATTTCGATACATTCATCTTGTTCTGGTATGCTGGAATTGGCAGATTTCAGTGTTTCTTGCCAATGTGTGAGTGCTGCTTGTGGTTTTCCTTTAGCTTCCAGTACCTGCGCTAAAAGGCATTGAGCTTCTGGAGTCTTATTGCTGAGAGATATTGCTTGTCTTAAGTCGGCTTCCGCTGCGTCGTATCGCTGTTGAGTGAATCGCACCCAGCCGCGATTCTTGAAACAAGATGATTTCAGTCCATTTTGTTTAGCATTTTGAAGGCAAAGTGCGATCGCGCCTAAAGCAGCTTCAGGTTTATTGTCACGCAGAAAAAATTTAGATATTTGAGCGTGAGCTTCAGGAATTCCCAACCAGACTGCACTTTGCATGGCTTCTCGCTCGCATTGGCGATCGCTTAGGTCTTTGCAAAGTTCAGATAAGTTATAGGAAGACTCGCCGTTCGTAGGATTGATTAACGCAGCTAGATTGTATGAAACTTTCGCGATTAAAAATTGATTGCTACGGTGATTTTTCATCCCAAATGTGTTAATTTGATCTGCCAGCTTCGGGCCGATCAATGGATAGCCGATCGCCACAACCGCTAAACTGATGCTCGCCCGCTGCATCAATTGAGTTGGAATCATAAATTGCGCGTGGTTTGGGCGAGATTCCCCCAAATCCTCGGCTGGTGGATTCACAGAACTCTCGCGCGCGCGATCGTCCGCTGGGGCGTTCACAGGAATCTCGGGTTTCCACTGCGGTAAAATAAACTCTTCAAAAGTCGGATGCTGACACAGCATGGGAATCCCGCTCGCACCCGGAAATCGAGGTTCCCAAGATAGCAAATTATTCTTAGCTTTGCGTACTGCCAAAAATAAAGGATCTCCCAATGCCAAATATTCAAACAAAGACTTCACAAAATCGTGAGCAATTGGATCTGGTAGCGGCGCGCGCATCACAATTATTGACGGCAAATGCAAACCCTCAGCAACGATATCCGCAGCAATCCCCAGACTCGAACAAGAATTAAAAATCAGCAACTGCAAACCGTTACTGATAGCTTTTTTTAAACCCGCCTTTAACTGCTCTACACTAATAGTATTGTTCTCAGGATTTTGATTTATATACAGCAGTCCGTTAGCAGCATTAAAGTCGCTGTTGCTGTGTCCTGCAAAAAATAAAACTTGCCAGCCTTTATCATCAAACAGCTCTTCGTGCAACTTTTCAGCAGTCGGCTCGTTCAGAAAATTTAACTCGCAGCGATCGCCCAAAACTTTTTTGATTGTTTTGCGATCTTCTTTAATATCAATTCCCTTAGTGTTGCCAAAGACGCATAAAATCCTACCTTCAGAAGGTTTAACTATTGGTACTGCGTTTCTGGATCTAATAATTGTTCCGTACTCGCAGGAAGTCAGAATGATTTCGCAGTTGGGATAAACTTCGCGCAATCCCCACGCATCCCAAGGTAACTCCCAAATCTGAGAATTATCATTTTCTAAAAATATTTTAAAAGGTTCAGATATATTGCCGATGTAAGTTCTGAGATTTAACTCAATTTTTCTGCAAAACTCCTCAGACGCCAGCCACTCCTTCATTTCTTTCTGCAAATTCGGATATATTGCTTCCGGTTTGTCCTCAGAAAAATTTGTGGTGGCGCCTGCTGACTTGAATTTAATCCGAGTCGCATTGCTTCCCGGCTTGAGTGCGTTACAAACCAATTTCCACCTTCTGTGCAATTCCTCAACTTGCGGCGCTGGGGGCAAGCTGCCTGAAAATTTAGCGAAGGTTTTTTCTGTTTTTTTGAGTTCCGCCGTGACGTGAGGAAACCCACTTTTTAGACTCCCAGATCCCAAAGCCAAGATGATAGTCCAGCTCATAAATTGGATGCCTGCGCAGTGATTGACAAAATCATACCACAAAATTTTCTGTCACGCTGGCATTTTTGAGCGCTACTCTGATGCTAAAGCTCTCTTTGGGTTCTACCTCAAAATCCTTGAGTACAATACACGAATTTTGCACCGTAGATTCAGCTTGGTGTAAAATTTCTCCCGTGTCGGATATTAACGAAAGTTTAGTATGCGGTGGCAGATACCTTTGTCCCAGCGCCGGATGCAATTGAACGCAAACTCTCATAGTGCGATCGCTCTCTTCGGCAATAGCCACCAATAAAGCAACAGTTGTCCTTCCCAACTGCATTCCCAAATCAATCAACTTCGCCCTAGTAACATCAGCTTCTGGCAACCTATAGACGCTGCTGTGACTGTCGAAAAAAGAAGATTCTGGTTCCGAATTTCCACCGCCCCGGAACACAAAAGTAGCACGATTATCTGGAAATATTAAATCTTCCAAACCCTGCTTTCCTTGATGAATCATCTGCCATCCCGTCTCCACAACATCATTTAACCAATTGCGCAATCTCGACGGACTCGGATGTTCAATTGTCTCGGTCTGTAGCGCCTCTGGCTGCGGGTGAAAGACCGCTTCAAAAGGCTGCCAATCTGGCGCAAACACATTTACCAACCACTGGCGCAAATCAACTTTAGATTCAAACAAATAATCTAGATGCACCAAAAAATCGTCCAGAGAATGCAATTGCCTCAATACCAATTCGCCCGCCTCCGCACTTGCCGAAAAACCGAGCAATCTCGCTTCATTTTCCTCTTCATCAATTTCTACCGCAATATAGCCGATGCGTTCTGTCATTGCTTCCACCGGCACCGGGCAAATCTCTGGCGGCTGGGTAGATGAATTTTGATGCCAATTTTTAATCGGGCGACATTCAATTTTACCCAATCCTTTAACATACAAATCCGCAGCATCTGCAAACAAGCGAATTACCGGATTCCAGCTATCGCATTGAGTCAAATCAGTTTCAATACTCAAAATTGTCAGGTAATCGCGAACTGCCAACACTGCCAAAGTATTGAGATAAACTTGCTCTTGCTTTTGCGGGTGCTGCTGTTGGGCGGAAAACTGCCGAGCAAGCTGCATTGCCTTTTGAGTAATTGGCATTGGTAAAGAGTCGATTTCCCAAAGGTTGCTATCGTTCATTACTGTACACTCCTGGTATGTTGATCTGATATCCTTGGTCTTCGCAAAATTGTTGCAGCAAATGGCGGCAGTCATTGTTTAACAAGTCATATAAAGTCGAAGCCGCGCAGCCAAACTCTTTTGCGAGTTCTTGAAGGCTTTGAGCTGACGAACACTGGCGCTGCAATAAAACTTGGCAATTGATCTGCGGTTTGCCTCTGACGTGTCTGCTTTTTAACTCGTCATTTGGATCTTGGTCTATCCATTCTAAAATTTCTTCTAAATAAAAGAATGAATCAGTCACGGCTTCGAGCTTGTCAATTGAATTGAGCGTTTCTTCGTCTTCTACTCCTTGTAATGAAACTTTTCGACGGTGCACTCGTTCTGCTATTTCTCTTTGTTCCTCCAAACGAAAATCTAACAGCCGATTTTTCAGATAGGCATTTAGCCAAGTAGTAATGCGGCTGGTTTGCGGGTCATAAGGTCGTCTTGCTGTGGTAGCTTCACACAAATTATTAGATAAATAGATCCATGTTTGTTGCAAGGCCTCTGGGTAGTAAGGTGTGCTTTCTTTCCAGAGTTTGCCAGATTTGAGAATGTCTCGAATCAGTCTATCCAAACAACGACGGCGCTGCGAACTACCGGGGAGATGCTGGCAAGCTTCAGTGATGAGTTCGAGTTCATCAGATAAGTGGTCTTCCCCCTCACAGGGGTTGCATTCATCAGTCATAGTTAAGTGCGGCCGCAACTTTGTTCCTACATTTACTTATCGGGATATGTGGGAAAATTTTCTGCAAACTTCCCAAGTTTTTTTGAGGTTGCGGCTGAAACTATTGCTGTACAATCGATGTGGCTGTTTGAATGTATGTTGAGTTTTGTAAACGGGCGATCGCTCAATCAGCGATTGTTAGTCAAGAGCGTCTCATTTTCATAAAAATGATTTTTTTCCAGTGCTGTCGGGCTCGCCACAGCACTAGAAGTCCAAAACCCAAGAGTAAATAAATGATTGCAGTTGTTGCTTCCTGGAATTCCCCACCGCAAAATCTAACATTAGATATCGGTTCCATTCACGTCTGGCGCGTCTCTCAAACTCAAACCCAGTCTTGCTTGGAGAGTTTGCAGCAAACTCTCTCTACCGACGAACAGACAAAAGCACAGCGTTTTCACTTTCCCAAAGATCGATCGCAATTTATTGTCAGTCGCGGCGCCCTCAGAGCAATTCTGGGCCGCTACCTCCACATAAATCCCAGCCTCCTGCGCTTTGAATGCAACCCCTACGGCAAACCCTCTCTCACCATCGCTCAAGGTGGAAACAGTTTGCATTTCAATTTATCTCACTCTCGCGGAATTACTCTAATTGCTATTACCAACAATCGAGATATCGGTGTCGATATAGAAGGCATAAATCCAGAGTTTCCTTGTCTGGAGATTGCTGAAAAATATTTTTCACCCTTAGAAAACTCTGTGCTGCGTTCCCTTCCACAACATCTGCAAACTCAAGCTTTTTTTACCTGCTGGACTCGCAAAGAAGCATACATTAAAGCAGTAGGCAAAGGGCTTTCTATTCCCCTGAATCAGTTTGCTGTCACCTGCGCACCCGGAGAACCAGCAGCAATATTAACTCTTACCGAAAACCCCGAACCAACATCAAAATGGTCTTTAATTGAATTAATTCCCAGTTTAGATATGGTGGCGGCTGTGGCCGTTGCAGGAGATTGCTACCAACTCGATTGTTGGCAGTGGACAGAAGAGTGTTAAGTGATGGTTCGCAGTTAATAATGCAATTTTCACCATATTAAAAAATCTCAAGTGAAGTTTTCACTACCCACCGGGAGTTTTGATTTGAATTAGGGACACACCATGGCGCCGTGTCCTCCATTCCTGAAAAATCCTGGATGTAACAAGACTTTTTATCAAAAATCTCAGCTCCCTAACGATTGGCTAATTCATGCACACCAAACTCTTTAATTAACAATCAAAAATATCACATAATCTTGGTGGTTAAATTCTGTTATTTAAGTTTATATTTAATCATATTAATTAATTCTGATTGCAACCACGGCTTATAGAAGCACCCATGGGTGCATCTCAATGCAAGCGAATATATCCGTAGGGGCGAAGCATGACCTCCG
>NZ_JAUBOJ010000400.1:0-4333 GCF_036700185.1 Microcoleus sp. BM001215392
AACTAATAACTTATATGCGGTCATGCTTCGCCCTCTTCAACAACCAGATGCACCCGATTTTTGGCTTAAAATCCGTGAGTCAGTAGGTGTAAAAATTGGCGTGTTGAATTTTGAGGCTGTAACACAGACGCTGCAAGGGTTTGATGCTAATAGGTCAAAAAAACGATTCCCGGATCGGCTAAAACCCATACTAGATAAGAGTTTGAAGGCTATATGAAAAATAGCGTATTGACATACCGAAGCCTGAAATGGTACTTTGAGATTGGATTCACGGAACTGAACCTTGAAAATCAAATACACCAACGGTTTGAAATGCCGGCGGCGGGGAAACCCATAAATCCCTATCAGGGATTGAAACAAATAAAATAGCCGCTCAGACTGGACATCTGGCGGCGGGGAAACCCATAAATCCCTATCAGGGATTGAAACTAGGCAGATTACTGTTGACAATTCCGATTTAAAGGCGGGGAAACCCATAAATCCCTATCAGGGATTGAAACTTCCTGTAGTTGCATTGACCCCACCGACTATCTGGCGGGGAAACCCATAAATCCCTATCAGGGATTGAAACCGACAGTGGAAGCTTCCAGCAGTTGCAGCAACGGGGGCTGGCGGGGAAACCCATAAATCCCTATCAGGGATTGAAACTCAGTAACAGCGATCGCGCCGGAGGCGATCGAGCAGGAAACGCCGCGATATGGCGGGGAAACCCATAAATCCCTATCAGGGATTGAAACGGCTGCGACGACGATGATTGCAACTATTCCAGCGATCGTCCGCGGGGAAACCCATAAATCCCTATCAGGGATTGAAACAACAGACGATGCTATCCTTGGTGGATGGCATATATAGCGGGGAAACCCATAAATCCCTATCAGGGATTGAAACATACAGGCTGTAAAGCGGAACTCCCGAGGCGTGGCTCATTTTGGCGGGGAAACCCATAAATCCCTATCAGGGATTGAAACCCTTCTTCGTCAGCTACTTCGCTGAAAAGTTTGAGCGGGGAAACCCATAAATCCCTATCAGGGATTGAAACGGCTAGCTAATTTGCTGATAATACTATTATAATGCGCGGGGAAACCCATAAATCCCTATCAGGGATTGAAACTGTCGCTTTTATGCTTAGTTAAAACTTTTTCATTAAGCGGGGAAACCCATAAATCCCTATCAGGGATTGAAACTTAATATGTGTACTTCCTCGTCTTGAAATGGGTTAAGCGGGGAAACCCATAAATCCCTATCAGGGATTGAAACGAAAAATTTTTGCCGGGGGATTTAGAGGATAAGCGGGGAAACCCATAAATCCCTATCAGGGATTGAAACTTACAGCTCGTAATATTCTAGTAAAGTGTTGCCGTTGGCGGGGAAACCCATAAATCCCTATCAGGGATTGAAACCCTTTGTCTATAATGTCAAGATGAACAAAGATTAGAGCGGGGAAACCCATAAATCCCTATCAGGGATTGAAACTCGGGAAAATTCATCGCATAGATTTCACCGGCTTTGGGCGGGGAAACCCATAAATCCCTATCAGGGATTGAAACATATCGATATGGTTGATTTTGACAAATCGAGAGTAGGCGGGGAAACCCATATTTCCCTGTCTAGGGCTTGAAACGACGCTAAAACGTAAGCCCCCGCGAGAAAACCGCAAAATCCCGATCGCGAAACCAGATTAAAATAATCGAGTCAAGTTGACTTTATTTTTTAATTCCCATGCGTATTTGGCAAGCCGATTTCTACCGCCGCCCTCTCCGAGATGAAACCGGTAAACCATTGTGGGAACTCCTCATCTGCGACTCGGCCCAAACCTTTCAATTTAGCGCCCTTTGCCGGCAGTCGGAAGCCAACTCCCATTGGCTAGCCGCCAAATTCCAGCAAGCTCAAGCCCAGAAATTGCCCGACACAATCCAAGTATTTAGACCTCAGTCTCTCAGTTTAATCGAAGCTGCGGGCAAAGTTTTGGGCGTCAAAGTAGAAGCAACTCGGCGCACCCCCGCCCTGAAAACCCTGCTACAACAACGCGCCCAAGAATATTCCAGTCTGCCTAATTATACTAATGAAGCTTATCGGCCGATCGAGCTTGAGACACCTCCACCCATCCCCCTACCCGAAAATCTCTGGGGCGATACCTGGCGTTTTGCATCCCTACGGGCCGGCGACATCCTAGAAGCCTTCCAAGGGCGTCCCATCCCCATCTTAGAAATGCCCGAATTGCTATTACCCCTAAACTTGGGCTTAGCCTCAACAGTACCCGTGCCCGGAGTAGTAATTGACGGCGGGCGACAATCAATGCGCTTGGCTAGATGGCTTCAGGAAGCCAAACCCTTCGCCTTGAACTATATCGCCGGAGCTCCCGACGGATTGATTTTGGAAGCTGGATTAGCCGACAGATGGGTTGTCGCAACTTTTGAAGATAGCGAAGTCAAAGCCGCCGCCGAAACTTACCAACAGCGCAAACAATTAAGTAAAGGATTGCATTTCCTCTTAGTCCAGCCCGATGATAGCGGCATGACTTATACAGGATTTTGGCTGCTAAATTTTAATTCGTAATAGTAATCGTAGGGTGTGTCGCCACGCACAATCCCTGGCTACCTACCGACAATTTAATAGCGACGCACCTGACTACAATGGTTTTATAAACAAACCTAACATTTATTCTGTAGCAATCTTTTTCCAAAATGGTATGAAATGCGGTACAGCTTACCAATCATGAAAAATTATTGCTACAACACAAATTATTGTGGTACCGAGTAAAACGGAGGTTGTTTGCTCAAATATTGTCGGTGCGTCGCTAGGAGATTTTCGTTTTTTTTAGGGATTATTCATGGCGACACACCCTACACACTCGAATACCCCCCCTTATACAGGGGGGAAGAATACTGTTATTTCGTTTTAAATTGGTATAAAGTACCGCCCGAACTTTCGTTCCAGGAGATACAAGCTAAAACACAAATTTTTAAATTTTATCTATTCCACAACCAGAATCAATCCATCTTGGATGCCCTGATGGATTCGGTTAATCTGACACCTATCCTTTTCGTTGAGACGAGTGGCCGAAAGCATTGCAGATTTCAGCAGCCGCCTGTCGAGAGGCGTAATTTGGCGGAAAGCAAAGATTCGTTGGACGATCGCCTCGATCGCGACCTTAGGTACGCTAGCAGAACTGACTGTCATTTTTTTAACACCCTGAAAATAGATAACAGAACCCTGTACCTTTATTCTTAAAGATTTTGTAAAGATACATTGTGATTAAGATCATACTTATTTTGTGACAATTACGTGTATAAACAATAACAATTGGTATAAAAATTAAATAATCTTAATGCAAACTTAACAATAGCTCGATAGAATCAATGTTGTAAAACTCAGACAGAGGGTAAGATGGCACAGGCAAAAATCGGCATCATCGGCGGCAGTGGTTTATACAAGATGGAAGCCCTCAAGGATGTGGAAGAGGTGATAATCGATACACCCTTTGGCTCGCCCTCTGATGCAGCCATTGTGGGAACGTTAGACGGTACACCCGTGGCATTTATGGCCAGACACGGCCGCAATCACACTTATTTGCCCTCGGAAGTCCCCTATCGGGCAAATATCTATGCGATGAAGAGTCTGGGAGTTGAGTATTTAATCTCAGCGTCGGCGGTTGGTTCCCTCAAAGCAGAGGCCAAACCTTTAGATATGGTAGTACCAGATCAGTTTATCGATCGCACAAAAAATCGAGCTTCTACATTTTTCGGAGAAGGAATAGTCGGTCACATCACCTTCGGCGATCCGATTTGCAGCGAATTGGCTAAAGTGTTGGTAAGTGCGATCGAATCCTTGAACCTCGCCGACGTTTCCCTGCATCGCGGTGGCACTTACGTCTGCATGGAAGGCCCCGCATTTTCCACCAAAGCAGAATCCCATCTTTACCGCAGTTGGGATGCGACAGTCATCGGGATGACAAATTTACCCGAAGCAAAATTGGCCCGAGAAGCAGAGATTGCTTACGCAACTTTAGCATTAGTCACCGATTACGACTGCTGGCATACCGAACACGATAGCGTAACAGTAGAAATGGTAATCGCTAACTTGCACCGCAATGCGGAAAATGCCCAAAAAGTAATTCAAGAAACTGTGCGGAGGCTAACCGAAAACCCCCCTGTTTCTGAGGCACATTCAGCTTTGAAATATGCGATTTTGACTCCGCTGGACAAAGTGCCGGCAGCAACTAAGGAGAAAATGGGTTTGTTATTGCAGAAATATTTGTAAGTTTCTAAAAGTTCTACAAAACCCGGTTTCTCGCTACTTACAAAGTCTGGGTGTACGCTAATCTCAGAAACCG